>CALAXS010000352.1 GCA_937895305.1 uncultured bacterium | reverse complement strand
AAAGCAGCTGTATCCAAACCCCTTGCGACTACGGCCTCTTTTTTTTCAGATTCCCTCAAAATCTACAGAGAAGCCATTGAAGAGAATCTCGGGCATTTGGATAAAGGTACCGGGCAGATGTTAATCAGTGTGATTATCGGCACGTTAGTACAGCGTATTCTGGATCCAACGGCAATGTCCCTGGAAACCATGGAACCTTATATTAATTCTATTTCGAATTTACATGCAAAAGCATAAAGGAAAAAACATGTTTACCTATATCCAGTATTACCTGATTGCAGCGTTAGCACTCCTGGCGATTCCCGCTATTTACATGGGGGGGCATTGGCTTTGGTCCGGTTTTGTTTTGATGAACGCTGTCATTATTCTGGGCGATGCCCTTCTTGGTGAGGACACGTCGGAAAGGTCGGTGCGCTATCCAAAAATACTGGAGTTTCCACTGCACCTTGCCTTACCCATACTGGCCTGTATTCTTGTCAGTTTCGCATGGGCAAGTGGTCAAGGCACCACGGATTTTCTGGGCATAGGTAAATTCCTGAATCCTTACCTGCCTATGGATCTCTTTGCTGCACGTGCGAACACATCCGGGTTCGATTATCTGGGCGGTGTATTAAGTGTTGGATTTCTCATGGCGGGATTCGGGACCAATGTAGCCCATGAACTGACCCATCGCACCCATTCCCGTGTCGCCATGATCACCGGACGCTGGCTCCTGTCCATGAGCGGTAACGCCGATTTTTCCATCGAGCATGTCTATGGCCACCATGTCAATGTCGGTACCGCCATTGACCCGGCCACCGCCAAGCGGGGGGATAACGTGTACTCCTTTATCATGAGCAGTACGATGCTGAGTCATTTGAGTGCCTGGAATCTGGAAGCCCGGCGTCTGAAAAATCGCGGACATCACATAGCGTCCTGGCACAATCAAATGCTGACCGGGTATGCCATGAGCCTCTGCTGGATGTTGATTTTCGCGCTGGCAGGGGGTGTCCTTGGCGTCGTTCTTTTTCTGGGTCAGGCATTCCTCGCCAAGGCCATTCTGGAAATTGTAAATTACATGGAACACTACGGCATGTATCGCCACGAAGGTGAGCCTGTAATGCCCCATCATTCCTGGAACAGCAACAAACGAATGAGTGGCATGATTCTCTTTTCCCTGACCCGCCATTCTGCGCATCACGAAAACGGTGCGTTACCCTTTTGGGAATTGTCCGCCTATGATGAAGATACCCCCACCTTGCCCATGGGCTACCTGTCCTCCATTTTTATTTGCCTGGTCCCCTTTCTATGGCGCAAACACATCGACCCCGGCCTGACACAATGGGATGATCAGCATGGCCATGCAGTGCCTGAATCGGCAGGGCTTAGCGATGCTTAATAAATTGTTTAGACAAAGTAAAGTGCTTACCCATTCCGTGCAGGTAGAAGCCCATGGACCGATCATTGAAGTGGAGAAGGGCGAGGTGCTGCTGGATGCGTTGCTACGCCATAAGGTAGATGTGCCCTACAGTTGCCAGGCCGGAAGCTGTGGCGAATGTAAATGCAGGCTCTTGTCAGGCTCGGTAAAAGAGTTGCTGGACAGCGCCTATGTGCTGGACCGTAGCGAAATTGAAC
>CALAXS010000351.1 GCA_937895305.1 uncultured bacterium | reverse complement strand
GCGAGAAAGATGGCGGGGGTAACCTGGGCCGTAATCCCCAGGCTGTAAATCTCGTCAGAGATAAAACGATTGGAAATCATGTTGTCCCGGTCCAGTTTGGCGAACACGCCATAGGCTTCCAGCTCCTCATCGATTTGGTCAAAGAGGGGTTCCAGGTGATCCGGGTCGTCGGCAAAGCCCACGATACTATTGCTGGCGGCCTCCATGTTGAGTGCGGTCTCTGCGAAGTCGCGGGGCACCCAAAGCACACCAAATCGCTCGGGTGCGGGGATGAGCTCCTGGATGTTGCGAATCATATAGACGAACTCGGGCGACATGGCAAGACCAATAACACGAAGGTTGTATTGCTTGCTTTCGATATTGACGTCGATGCGATCGCCCAGTTCAAGATTATTGGCCTTTGCGAAACGGTCACTGACGATCACTTCGTCCTGGGCACCGGGCGCAAAATAATTCCCCTGGTCCAGAACGATGTCGTTAAGTACATCGTGATGGGGCACGGGCATGGAAATAATGCGGCCTGTGCGGGGCTCGTTAATGCCTTCGATGTCTACGGTGACATCCTGGACGATGCGGCCCTGTGCACGGCGAACGCCCGGCATTTGCTCTACACGAAACACTGCGGTGTCGGGCGCACGGTCAACCATGATTTCGAAGTGGGCGTAGCGTTCCTGAAAGTAGTAGGTGTCGCGGGTGAGTTTGAGGTTGAGGTAGCAGGAGTAAAGGCAGATGTAGGCGGCTACGCCACAGGCGACGACCGCAATAATTGCGAGGGATTGGCCCCATTGCTGAAAGAGGACACGAAACAGTTTCTTCTGTAGTGGTCCCATTACCATTCCAGCTCCTCCACCGGGGTGCGGGTCTTATTGGTGATAATTTCGCGTACAGAACCATCCATCATGTGGACGACCCGGTCGGCCATACCCGCGATACTCGCATTATGGGTGATGACAATCACCGTGGTCCCGAGGCGCTCGCCGATTTCATCCAGCGCCTTGAGCACGACTTTACCGGTAGTAATGTCCAGGGCGCCCGTGGGTTCGTCGCAGAGGAGCACATCCGGCTTCTTGGCGATGGCACGGGCGATAGCGACCCGCTGTTGTTCACCACCGGAAAGTTGCGCAGGGAAGTGGTCCATACGCTGCCCGAGGCCCACAAGTTCGAGGGCTTCAGCGGGCTGCATGGGGTCGTCGGAAATCTCTGTGGCGAGCTCTACATTCTCACGGGCGGTGAGGTTGGGCATGAGGTTGTAGAACTGAAAAATGAAGCCGATGTTGTGGCGACGATAGAGGGTACGCTGGTTTTCGGTATGGCGACTGAGATTTTCGCCACGATAAAAAAGTTCGCCGCTTGTGGGCGTGTCCAGGCCACCGATGATATTGAGGAGGGTACTTTTTCCCGAACCACTGGGGCCGAGGATAACGAGGGACTCGCCCGTGGCAATCTGGAGGTCAACGCCGCGAAGGGCTTTCACCGTGACTTCGCCCATGACATAGTGCTTGGTGAGACCGGACAAAGTATAAAGGGCTTTGTTGTTGTCGGAAGTCTGGTTCACAGTATGCACCTCTAACTTTATGTGTCATAGCGAGGATAAAACGTACCACAGAAATCTATTATACCTTTGAACTCGTTCCCAAGCTCCTGCTTGGGAATGCATCTCCCGGAGCTCTGCTCCGAAAAACAGGCGCGTTCGACCCGAAATACTACGACATCAGTCCCGGCCAGTGTAAAGCGTATATACGCGGAGATTCCCGCCTCCGCGGGAATGACAGTATGTTTGATACTTAGGTATGTTGCTTCAATATTACCCTCGAATTATTAATCATCAATAACTACGACTTCACCTACCCCGTCATTGCGAGGAGCGTAGCGACGCGGAAATCTCTTGGTCCAGACGGTTGCGCAGTCGCAGCAATAACTTCCTACAGTACTTTATTAATTCTCTTTTATTCGGGCACAGCATAGGCAAAAAGCTGTTCACCGTTTCGGATATACATCTTGCCATTTGCGATGGTGGGGTGTGCCCAGTGTTTGTCTATGCCATCGGTGAGGCTAAAGGTGCCTGTGCGTTCAAAGCCGTCTGGCGATGCCTTAATCAAATTAACCACGCCTGCCTTCGGCCCTTCATAGGTATAGAGCATGCCGTCGGCAAACACAGTGACACCGTCCGTGATTTCTTCTGCTTGCCACATAAGCTTGCCTGTTTTAAATTCAAGACAGGTGAAGAACTTGGAGGTTTTACTGGAAGAGCCGTAGAGATAGCCCTCGTGCAGCACAAAGCCCCCGTGATACACGTCCAGGTCTGTGTTATACCAGAGCTCGGTGATGCTTGCGCCATCTTCAGAAAGCTGGAGAACCCCGCCCCCTGTTCCATCACCAGCGGTAAAGAACACCAGACCATCCGCATAGGCTGGCGTACTGGCATGGATTCCATAGGCGGTCTTCTGCTCACGTTTCCACAGGACCGTACCATCGTCGGCGTTGACCCCCACAACATACAGTGCGGTCATGGTAATAATTATCGGGTGACCGTTATGGTTGATGAGATTGGGGGAACAGTACCCTGAAGGATCACTGAAGCCCTTGGTCGTCCAGACCGTTTCGCCCGTCAACTTGTTTAAGGCCGCGAGACTCGCATCAGATCCACCGGGAGTACAGATGAGATTGTCGCCCACGATAAGTGGCGACTCGGAGATCTGCCAGATCACCATTTTCCCGTCGAAGCGCTCCATCATATCCACTTGCCAGACTATGGATTGCTCTTTGAGGTTAAAACAGGTGATGCCACCAATACCGGAAATGAGATACCCATAGTCCCCCTCCACCGTCAGGGTACCCCGCGTCCCGGGGGCTTGCTTGTTCGTGGACTCTTTGCCATACCCCAGCTGCCACTTGTGGGAACCGTCAAGGTTCAATGCATAGAGAATGCCTTCTTCCTCTTCAACCATACCCGTAACATAGATGGTATCGCCGACTACCGTTGCGGTGGAGTAGCCCGCACCGATACCCATGGCAGTCCATGCCAGCGCAGGTCCACCTTCGGGCCAGGCTTTCAGCAGGCCCGTGTCGGTATATTTACCGTCGCGATTCGCACCACGAAATTGCAGGACATCTTCGGAGTACGCGCCATTGGCGACCAGCAAACATGCCAGGGTGATACATACAGTACACATTCGATTCATCGAAGATCTCCTTTAAAAAAACCCGGGTAAAATTTAATCGGTATTTGCTACTTGGCAATACAATAAAGATTGCTGGCTCCACGGAGGAAAAGGGCATCGCCCACAACCGCAGGCGACGCATCAAAGGCATCGTCCAGCTGGTTCACAGCCAGAATCTTGAATTCGTCACCCCCGTCGATGACCGCGACGGTACCCTCACGGCCCGGAATATAGACCCGACCACCTGCACCTACGGCCGATGCGTACACGGTCTTTATTTCTTTAATGGGCTTGGCAGCATACAGCTTCGCACCATCCTTGACGGCATAACAACTCACAACGGCACGGTTAACAGCGTTGAGATAGAGGCGACCCTGATACAACAAGGGCGTGGGCACATAGGGCGTACCGCTATCCACCTGCCAGCGAATGGCATCGCTATCCGTCAGGTCCCCTGTACGTCCCAGCGTAATGGCATGCATGGTGCTCGCCCGAAATCCGCTGGTGCAATAGACTTCGCCATCACCTACCACGGGGGTAGGGATAACATTGGGGGTTTGGCCACTACAGGTCCAGATCACTTCGCCTGTCTTGGCATCATAACTACGCACCGCGTTCGTTGCGTTGATGATCACTTGCAGTTCACCGTTGACTTCCGCTACCGCAGGTGAAGACCAGGTCGTATCTTCATCGCGGTCCTTGCGCCAGATCTCTTTGCCTGTATTTTTGTTAAAGGCCATTATCTCTGACTGGCCCATGTGGTCCGCCAGGACGATGATCGCGTCCCCTGCCAGTGCGGGAGAGCTCCCCTCGCCAAAATTATTCTTAATGGTCATCCTGGGCAGTGATGCCTTCCACTGCAGCGCACCATCGAGGTCATAGCAATAGAGACCATGGGTACCGAAACTCACCCACAAATGCGTGCCGTCCGTAACGGGTGAGTAGGGGGAAAAACCTGCGGTGGGGTGGTGGCCTTCGTGGGGTTGCGCGGAAACCGGGGTTTGTTCCCAGACCTGTTTACCCGTGTTGCGGTCAAAGCACAGCACCTTGAAAGCGTGGACGCTCATGGCATCCCCTTCGGGTACTGCCGTCTGGATAAAGATCTTGTCGCCCCAGATAATCGGTGTCGATGCGCCATGGCCCGGTAGCGGGGTCTTCCAGCGAACATTCTCCGTTTCGCTCCAGGTCGTCGGTGGATTACCAGAGGGTGCCGCGCCCGTGCCATCCGGTCCGCGCCACTGGGGCCAGTTTTCCGCATAGGCCGCGGATACAAGGACCAACACAATTCCCATAATCAATGTACGGCACATAAGCAGTGAGCTTCTCATGGTACTCTCCGATTCGGTTTATCCTGAAAGATGCTTTATTTACGTTCCAATATGGTCTTTGCATTGTAGCATAGCAATACCATTGCCACTGCCCAAGGCTATGGTTCGTATCCCATACAAACGATTCGCCAGCCTATCCCGCTGAACTCGGTAAAAGCAAACAAAAGACACCCCGCTTTCGCGGGACCCGGTGTCTTTCTGCTAAGGTATTGAACATTGACGGTAAAATAGCTATTCTGATTCGAATAAATCAGGGTATTTGAGTGTCTGGTATAACAAGGCAAGGAAATCGGGATGTTGACTTTGATGCATAAATTCAGTGTTTTTTCGCTCATAATCGTGGGTTTGCTCATGCCTGTGGCCTTTTCAGCGGATTGGCCCCAGTGGCGTGGGCCCACGCTCAATGGTATCAGTACGGCGAAAAACATGCCGGGGGATATAAGTTCGCCCGACAGCATACAGTGGTCCCTCGATTTACCCGGTGACAGCTCGGCTACGCCCATCGTAGTGGGTAACAGGGTCTTCGTCGTATCCAATGGCCCTGAAGCCCACAAGCTCTATGCTTTTTGTGCTGACCTCGATTCGGGTAAAGAACTCTGGCGCAAGCAACTCGATGAAGCACCAGACCCGCTCCCCCGCAACACCATGTCCTCCTGCTCCCCTGTGGCCGACCGGGAACGGGTCTACTTCCTCTTTGGTACCGGACTACTCACCGCCCTGGATTTTGACGGTAACGAAGTCTGGTCACGCAGTATTGGGGACCAGAGTGAAATTGCCCTGCAATTCGGCTACAGCTCCAGTCCGCTACTCCTGGATGGACGCCTCTACCTTCAGATTCTTCGTTCACAGTGGCGCTCGGATACGCCCTTCGACCAATACTCGGACAAGGATTCCTTCCTCCTCTGCCTGGACGCCATGACGGGTGAAACCGTGTACAAGGAACACCGAAAAAGTGATGCCCAGGGGGAATCCCACGATTCTTACACCACGCCCATGCCCTATATACAGGATGGAAAAACAGCTATCGTACTCCAGGGCGGGGACTGCACCACGGGCCATGATGCCGCGACAGGCAAAGAGCTGTGGCGCTTTATAGACAACCCGAAAAAACAGACCCACTGGCGTCTGATCCCCACCCCCGTAATCATGGATGAACTGGTTTTTAATTCACAGCCCCGTGGCGGATTGGCCTATGCCTTTAATCCCAATGACACCACGCAAAAGGATGTGGATTCAGCAGAATGGGTCTACAATGAGCGGGCCACTGATGTGCCCACACCCGCCTATTACAAGGGCAAGCTCTATATGCTGAACGGGGTACAAAAAACATTGACCTGCTTTGAGCCAAAAACGGGCGAAGTGCTCTGGATAGGGGAACTGCCAGACTATAGACGCTTCTGGTCGTCCCCC
>CALAXS010000350.1 GCA_937895305.1 uncultured bacterium | reverse complement strand
CCAGTCCCTCTTCTTCATTCGACACAGCATAGGCCAGATAGACCAACCCATTTTGCTGCAATAAATCGCGTACAGTATACCCGATTTTCGAGTCAATCTCCGGAACCGTAATCACCATGGGAGATTCCGGGGTTTCAAATTGCCCCCAACTTAACTCATCCAGTTTATACAATGGACTCATCTCATCAGGATTATAAAGCCACTTCCCGGGTGTGGGTGACCAAGAAGGATAATACATTGCCGCATTACGCTGTATGGACTGCCCCAATGCCATGTTGATAACAGAACTCTCGAGTCCGCCCTGCCGTATGGCCTCTACATCACGGCCACGAAATACCGCTTCCTGAAAAAGTACACACAGCACAACTACTGCCAAAGCGATCACAAATTTATGGATTAAAGATACATTCATCCGCTACACCCTAAACACAATGTTGTAACGTTCCAAAACACGCGTCACCAGCACCACCGAAAAAATTGGAATAAAACCAATACACACCATAGCTGCCAGTGGATAGTTCTGAATCCATGTATCCGGTATCGCATCCAGGTAAATTTCAAACAGAACTGCACCTATAATAAACACCAGTAACAGATTCCGGCCCAATGCACGCAAAGTTACCAACACAATCCCCACCTGCTCCATACAATACAGCACCGTTATGAGCAATCCAGACAGGCCCGCCCCCAACAACATCAAGGCCATCGTTCCATCATGATGCTCGCTCGGCTGCACCCACTCCAGCAAAAAAGAAACCATCAGGCACCCGCACGACCACGGCACAATTCGCTCCCGAAGCGCACTACCAACATCCTCCCGGCTTTCATGAACCCATTGCCCAAATCCTGAGCCCAATATAGAAAGCCCCATTAACGCGAAAGTCAGAACGGGTAACTCTGGTAATCCCAGCATATAATCCATAGCCGTATGCCGATCGGTCCAGTACAAGGCATAGACAAAGGCATGTGCGATGAATATTCCAAGAGCCAAAACAACCCTATGCAATGCTTTTCGGAAGATGGTGATAGCGACATACGTACCTATACACCCAACAGCAATTATTGCCAGCACATCAACGCTCAAAACTGCGTACCAGTTAAACCCGGAAAAATATTGCGCCCAACTGGCATGCTCTTCCCCGGGTGGGTCGTTAATTATTTTACCGATAGCAGATAGCGCATACAAAAGAGCAATCCGTACGCCACCATAACGCCACGCACTCAACACCCCCGTTTTCTTCAGGCGACTGGAGAAAGCGATATACCCGGAAAACCCGACGAAAAATAAAAATATGGGCTGCCCTACATCAATAATCGTGATCATGGGTGGATTACCTCGAAAATAATGAAACCCATGATCCAGATACGGCGGCCCTAAAAAACGTTCACCCGCCAATAAATCTGCGCTATTCGCCCAGGTGAGTGCAGAAATCATGTACAACAAACCCACCACACCCCGCGCCTGATCCAGCCAGACATAGCGCTCATGTTGAAATTTTGCCCGAACTTTAGCCAAATCAGAAATGCTCCATTTGATGCCCGGATAGCAGTATAAGTAGAAGAGGGTAGAGATTCCACCTTTCTGGATGCACCTGCCCGAATTGTGACAAAATGCCTCATACCTACACCGAGGAGATACCATGAACATCATCGACGCCTGGGCGCAGCACCCAACCGACACTTTTATCGCCCAACCTTACTTCGATTCCCTTAAAAAATGGACCGGGCAAGACTTTAAAAATGTCCCCCTCGAACTCACCGCAGAAATCATGCAATCCGCAGGCGTGTGCAAAGCCCTCCTCGCTGCTTGGTACGGACCCAACGGCCCGCTCATCTCCAACGAAGAAGTGAAATCCTTCATCGACCAATATCCCGACCTCTTCCTCGGCATGGCCTCCGTCGACCTCCGCGATCCCGTCCAGGCCGTCCGCACCCTCCGCCACTGTGTCAACGAATACAAATTCATCGCCCTGCGCATCGTCCAATGGGTCTGGGAACTTCCCGCCACGCATCCGCTTTACTATCCCTTATACGCTACCTGCGTCGAACTCGACATCCCGGTATGTCTCCAGGTCGGACTCACCGGCCCCCTTAAGAGTTCAGAATCCGGGCGTCCTATACATATCGAGCGCATCGCCCTCGACTTCCCCGATCTCAAAATTGTCTGTGGTCACATCGGCTACCCCTGGCACAACGAGATGATCGCTTTCGCTACCAAATTCCCTAACGTCTACATCGATACCTCCGCTTACAAACCCAAACGCTTTCCCCCCGAACTCATCCACTACATGAAAAACCACGGGAAACACAAAGTCCTCTTCGGCACCAACTTCCCCATGATCACCCCGCAAGCCTGCCTCGACCAGCTACCCCTTCTCGAACTCAACGAAGAATGCACCGAACTTTTCCTGCACAAAAACGCAGAAGCTGTTTTTGGAATTTAATTTCGCAAGTCGCCTCAACCTGGCCCTCAGTTCGTGAAACGCAGCCCAAGTTCCCGACCTGTGTCAGGAACCTTAGCGTTGAGACCCCTGCTTCCGCAGGAGTGACAGAGCGGGACCGGGGTTATGATAGGGTCGCATGCACGCTTGCGTCGGGACGATGCTTTAAATGTATCTCATTGGATATTTTAACCCTAC
>CALAXS010000349.1 GCA_937895305.1 uncultured bacterium | reverse complement strand
ATATTATACGAATTATCCTGAATGAAGTAGCACCGCAATTTGGTCTGGAACTGAATAACAGCGATTATATGATGGGGGCGCGTATTGTGGGACTCATCAATCGTTTGCCGACTGATGAGGCACTACTGCCTGCGGGTACCCATGATTTGTTCTCTGTCACTTTAGACATGGAACAGCCGGAAGCCAGTCTGGAGGAATTACGTCTGGAAGCCCAGGAAGAGCATTCCCGCATCATCCATGAAGCCCAGGCAACACAATCCCTTGTCTATAATGATGCTGCCCTCTGTTTCCAGCGTGGCGAATTCCAGATCAGGCAGGGAAAGAAACTACTCACCCGGTCGGTACACCTCCACACCCAGATACTCGTGGATGGACTATGGTGCATGAGCCACAGTTTGCTCTGGGGTGCGGTGGAGTGTGATGCGCATACCCTGAGTGTTTCTGGCGAGTCCTTGCGTTTTCCGATTATCGAACACTGGAAACTCCACACCGGGGAAGACGGTTTCATCTTTGAGGTTTCGCTGGAAGCCCGTAAGGATTTTGAAGCCATGGAATATAACATTTCATTGGGCCTCATCCCTGAGTATAGAAACTGGGCCTTTGAAGAAAACCAGGGCACCTTTCCAGAGTTCATAAAAGGCGATGACACATGGCGCCATGTAAATGAGCGCTATGAAAAGGCACGAACAATTCAGGCCTCGGGTCCGAACCTGCCCACCCTTACACTTCATGTTCTTGAGCCGCTGGGCGGCTTACAAATGACTGCTATCAATACGGGTAAGACCCAAAACGCACGGGTCCTCCAGGCCATGTGTATCCCTGAACAAACGGGCAAGCTCTTTTTCGCCAAAGGCATCCACCCCCTATTTAAGGGGAAGGTCAGTATAACGGAATAATCCACCATGAGTGACACGACTTACGATATCTCTGTTGTGATTCCGGCCTATAATCAGGCTGGCCTCATGGTGCGTCTGCTGGATTCTCTCGCTGCGCAAACATTGGCCCATCGTCTGGAGATTGTTGTTGTCAATGACTGCTCGCCGGATGACACCGGGGACGTGGTGCAAGCGTGGATGGCAAATGATAATCTTCCCTGTGCAACACAGTACCATTGCCTGGAAAAAAACAGTGGTCCCGGGGTTGCCCGCAATGCGGGACTTAAACTGGCACAGGGCCATATCGTCTGTTTTACAGATACCGACTGTGTCGCTGACCCCCAATGGGTAGAATTTCTGATCGACAAGATCGATGAGGAGCGAGACATTATTGGTGTGGGTGGAAGTGTGGAGCCGCTGTCCATCAACAGCATCTACGCCCTGTATTACCATTACAACCATACCCTTGAGCCGCTGAAGGTGGACCGCATCCCCTATCTGATTACCTGTAACTGTTGCTATGTCCGTGATTGTCTGCTGGCGGTGGGTGGCTTTGACGAGACCATTCCTTTTCCCGGAGGCGAAGATATAGCAGCCAGTATCCACCTGTATAAAAAAGGGTATCACTTCGCCTATTCTTCTGGTGCGCTCATATATCATGATTACCGGGATAACTTTAATAAATTTAAACGCACCTGGTACTGCTATGGTTATGGCACATCCCTTGTAATGCACCGTCTTCT
>CALAXS010000348.1 GCA_937895305.1 uncultured bacterium | reverse complement strand
CGACCGATACCGTTTAGAATAGCATAAAGGGCCATTGCGGTACCTGCTGTTGCACTTGCTGTGGCAACATCTGAGGCCGCACCGCTGGCCTGGAGGGCATCGATACCAAAAAGTTCGATGCAACCGATGACCATGAGTCCAGCCATTGCTGATGCGGTGAAAATAAGGAACAAAATGTAGAATTGTGGTGTGGAGAGCATCTCACCTTCAGAAAGCTCAATGGAACTGGACTTTTCCAGTTCAGGAGGATCCCACCCTTCGGGCTTGAAGCCTTCTGGGGGATTGACCATCCATATACTACCGATGAGCACAGAGAGTAGAAAGATGATGCCATAGATGACGAATACGGCCTGAACACCAGGAAGCCCCCAAAGACCGTCACAAGTATTGAGTAGACCACCGAACCAACTGCCTGCAAGCTTAACCCAAATGGTGGCACCAAAGCCGAAACCCGCAACAGCGATTCCTGTTATCGTTCCTTTATGATCGGGGAACCATTTTACGCAGACAGCTATAGGTACGACGTAGGCGAGTCCGATACCAGCACCACCGATAAGGCCAATGCAGATGAATTGCATTATAAAGGAACTGCCAAAAAAACCACCAAGTATGTAGCCGAGACCAAGGGTGATGCCTCCAGCAATAGTGATGGGGCGCGGGCCCACTTTTGCCTGCAAGCGGCCAGCAGCTACCATAACAATAGCGAAACTAAGAAGGCCGACAGAGAATACCCATTGCGTCTGTGCAGTAGTGAAGCCATAGCCTCCGTCTACAAGGGGGATTGTAAGCTTATTGGTAAATGCACTCCAGGCGTAAATGGCCCCTAGACTCAGTTGGATGAGGATGGCACCGACTACAACGAGCCATCTATTCATAGTCTTTACTTCTTTCATGGTATTTCCCTTTGATGCCAACGCTGTATAAGATAATAGAGCCGAACGTATTGGATACATCCGGCTCAATTATTTTCGGAAAGTATCCGGACTGCTTACTTATTCGTCAGGTCGTCCTGCGACCAGCGCTTCCACCACAGAAGGGTCGGCCAGGGTGGTAATATCGCCAATGCTATCAGCGTCGTTTTCTGCGATCTTGCGCAGGATTCGGCGCATGATTTTACCGGAGCGGGTCTTGGGTAGGCCGGGTGCGAACTGAATCATATCTGGTGTCGCAATCGGCCCGATTTCCATTCGTACATGCTTTACGAGCTCTTTGCGCAAAGTATCACTCGCCTCAATATCACCAATAAGCGTCACAAAGGCATAGAGCGCTTGACCCTTAATGTCGTGGGGCATGGGAGCTACAGCCGCTTCAGCAACAGCAGCATGACTTACCAGCGCTGATTCTACCTCCGCCGTACCAATACGGTGACCAGAAACATTCACCACATCATCGACGCGACCCATAAGCCAATAATCATCATCCTCATCCTTACGGCAAGAATCACTTGTGAAGTAGAAGTCGTTAAACATGGTGAAATAAACATCAATGAAACGATTGTGATCGCCCCAGGTGGTGCGCATCATGCCGGGCCAGGGCTTGCGGATGCAGAGCTTGCCCCCCTCATTGGCATCACACTCACTTCGGTCATCACGCAGGATTACCGGGTCCACACCCAGGAAGGGGCGCGATGCACTGCCGGGTTTCGTCGAATGTACACCGGGGATAGCCGTGAGCATATGGCCCCCCGTTTCTGTTTGCCACCACGTGTCGACGATAGGACAATGCTCCCCGCCGATTTCTTTGTGGTACCACATCCAGGCTTCCGGGTTGATGGGCTCACCCACCGTACCCAAAACGCGTAAGGACGACAGGTCATACTTGGCAGGCCATGTATCGCCCTGCTGAATGAGTGAACGAATTGCGGTGGGCGCCGTGTAAAAAACAGTGGCCTTGAATTTTTCAACTATTTGCCAAAAGCGGCCCACATCAGGATATGTGGGGATGCCCTCGAACATGATAGACGTGCCACCATTGCAGAGGGGACCATAAACGATGTACGAGTGGCCAGTGACCCAACCGATGTCGGCCGTGCACCAATAAATGTCATCGTCATGGATATCGAAGGTGTACTTGTGCGAGAGGGCTGAATGAAGCAGGTACCCCGCCGTCGTGTGGACCACGCCCTTGGGCTTGCCCGTAGAGCCGGATGTATAAAGGATGTACAACGGATCCTCCGCATTCATCACCTCTGGTGCACAATCCGCACTCACGTCTGCCATAAGATCATGATACCAATGGTCACGCCCTTCAACCATTGTACACGGTTCATCATTGCGCTGCACCACCAATACATTCTCAATCGTGGGGGTCTGACTCAAAGCACCATCCACGATATCTTTAAGACGGATATTTTTCCCGCCACGCACAGAAACATTCGCCGTGATAAGGGCCTTACAATCCGAGTCATTCACCCGATCCCGAATCGCGTCCGAGCTGAATCCACCAAAGACCACCGAATGGATAGCGCCAATACGCGCACAGGCCAACAACGAAATAGGCAGCTCAAGAATCATGGGCATATAAATGCAGACCCGGTCGCCTTTTCCAATCCCAAAACCCTTCAGCACATTCGCCAGCTTGCAAACCTCAGCATGCAACTGGCTATAGGTCATGCGGATAACTTCATTGTCGTCATCTCCCTGCCAGATATACG
>CALAXS010000347.1 GCA_937895305.1 uncultured bacterium | reverse complement strand
CAACAATTTTTACCGATAAATTAATATTTTTCGAAACAGATTTATTTCATTCAAAGTTAGCTTATACTTTGAATGACAATGCATTGGCAGAAATGTTTTTAGAAGAGGCAGTTGGATTCTTTAATCGCGATGCCACATCTTTAACCAAAGCAGGCACCGTGGCAGCGCGTGCGGAAGATTATGAAACCGCGAAGAAATATTGGGAGGAGGCGGTAGCGAAGGAGCCGTTGCTGGAGGCACCGCGTAAGAATCTGGAGAAGTTGAAGGCGAAGCTGGGGGAGTAGGTCCTTGCCGGGCGGGCAAAATCAGACTCCAATAGTTAATCATCAGTGAATAGTTTATTATTTCCTCTTGTTATCCGTGGCAGAGCCACGGGGTATGCATTCCCAAGCAGGAGCTTGGGAACGAGGGGTACAATTGGGATTGACAAGGGAGGCGAGGATGACTAGATATATAAAAACTGGCGGGAGCTTTGGGTGCTTCCGCCAGTTTAGTATTTAGGGTCTGGTGAAGTTATTAGAGAACCTGCTGTCCGGAGAGGGAGCCAATTTCAAGGTCGTCCCAGTCGTCGCCAGCAGCAGCAGCTTCGAAGCTGTCAACAAGGAGTGCGCTAGCGGCAGTGAAGAGCTTGCCTTTAACGGTAACGGTAGCGCCTTTGTTGGCATCACCGACGAAAAGGGCCTGGGCGGTTTTGGTGGGTACGTACTGCAGGGTCTTGCCAGCGAGGCCTTCGATTGCTTTGCCGTCTGCATCGAGGGCTTCAGTCACGAGGAGCGCGTTAAGCTTGTAGTTGGCATCAGCTTCAGCTTCTTTTGCAAATTCACCGAGGAGACAATAGTTGGTGCCCGTAACCGTCACGACAACGGGTGCAGGTTTCTTTGCGGCTTCTTCAGCGGCATAAACACCGGTAGTAGCGATAATGGCAAGTGCACAAGCCAGTGCAAGGGTCAGTGCGATTTTTTTCATGGTATAGCTCCTGGTTCATTGAATTGTTGATTGATTTTTGTGTGTGACCCACAGGGTACACAGAGTAATCATTATATAATTTGACGGGGTTTCGGGGCAAATTATTCATTACTTCAGGAATAGGCCCAACCTGTATTCCGTTTTAATTTTTGTGTTTGACTCTATTACCTGCGACAATGTTTCTAGTGGTCAGGATTTTCAGGGCAGAATGTACCTAATCAATACTGTAAAAGGGCTGAATTATGTTATCCAATGCAAAAAAGAACGTTATTTTCTATGTCATGCTGTGCATGTTGGGATTGAGTTTCCCGGCCCTGGCGCAGGAAACAGAAGGCGGTGCAGCTGCCACGGTCGATACCGCCATTCTGGTACTTATCCGCTGGATGCATATTCTCCCTGTGATTATCATGCTGGGTGGGTCTTACTTTTTTCGGTTTGTACTCTTACCCACTGGAAACTCGGCTCTGGACCCGGGATTATTTAAATCTTTCAAGGTGCAGGTGATTCGGAAATGGCGCATGATGATTATGCTGTGTATGGCCCTTATTCTTATCAGCGGCTTTCTCTATTACTTTATGGTCGGCCGTGCGGAGCATGATGGGGAGGCGTTGTACCATGCATTGTTTGGTATCAAGTTTATTCTTGCCATGGTGGTCTTCACGTTGATTAGCATGGTCTATGGCAGCAAGCAACGACTGGGAGCCAAGGGGCCGATGGTGGGGGCGATTACCATTGCCTTGGGTATTGTCGTTGTGCTGATTGCCGGCTACATGCGGATGATGTAAACGACCCGCTAAAAGACCAGTAAATCGATGCGTTTGCTGTTTTCGCCACCCGGGTGGATAAACACAATGTCATCGCTGTCATTCTGATCCAGCTTCCCGGTTAAGGCAACGCCAAAGGCCGGGATTTCAAATTTTATGAATGGGCTGCTGGCGAGGAATGTATCCGGATCGCCCAGGTGAATAGCGAATTCGTTGGGCGTACTGGTGAAGGCGAGGTCGAGTCGTTTGTCCTGGTTGAAGTCACCAAGGGTATAGGCGATAAGTTCACGGCCTTCGGGTGCCGCCAGGGTCAGGCTAGTGGATTGGGTAGGCTTTGCACTGATGGTGCCATTGGCGTAGCTATGAATGCCGATGTCTACAGAGACTTTACTGCGCAGGAAAAAGTTCATGATATTTTTCAGGCCGAAGGCTACATTGAACACTACCGCATCGAGGGTTTCATCGCCATCAATATCCCGCAGGATAGGTGCAGAAATTGAACCCTTGGAGCGAAATTCAGCATTGGCCTTTTCAGGGTATTCAAAGGGTGCTGTGGCGATATAGATCTGGCTGTAGGATTCCAGGTTGACGGTGCCTTTGGTCTGGGTAATGGCGAGGTCAGGGAAACCATCGTCATTAATATCGGCCATTTTCGCACTGGCTTCCCATTTTTCATCGAGGTCGCGGGGGATCTTGAAGCGCTTGTGCTGTGCCCAGTTTTCCCCATAGGAAAAGTCTGCATACTCATCGCTTAGAAATGCGAGGCCCTTGATTTTACTGTCTGGTAATTCAAAGACGGCGAAGCTGGGCAGGCGGTTATAGATGTAGAGGTTTTCTCCTCGGCGGTATTCGCTACGAACATCACAGTTCAGGGTGGCCAGGGTTGCGTCCCCATGTTGGAGGAGATAGCCGTCCGGGTGAGGTAGAATCCATTCGTCGATGCCATCTCCGTCCAGATCATGAACGGAATCTTTAAGGAAGAGGGGTTCTTGCGCTCCTGTGGGAAGTAAGGAATAAAAAGTGGACTGTGATGACAGGGTAAATTTAGCATCGCCGTAGGTGTAGATATGGGCACCAGTGGCATATACCGCAACGAGTTCCTTGGGTGCTTGTCCATCCACTTCTGCGAAGAAA
>CALAXS010000346.1 GCA_937895305.1 uncultured bacterium | reverse complement strand
GAATAAATAAATTCCCTTAAATACAAATCACACCACTAGATTGCCGCGCCTCGTTATACTCGGCTCGCAATGACGAGCGGGGCGGGGTCGTTGCTGCCGAATTGCATCAGGTTTGTTTCTATGGCGATTCCCTCGTCCCCTTGTCATTCCCGCGAAAGTGGGAATCTCCGCTTAATGAATCCTCGCTCACATCCACAGAAAATGCAATGCACCGTCCTACATCCTATTAAATTACTGTATGCATTCCTATGCTGAGGGCGCAGCACGGCAGGCAATAGAGAGCGAGGGAGAAGTGTAAACCATGTGCCCGGTCAGTATGGGCGGATAAAAAAACGGGAATCCGTTCATAGTGAACCGATTCCCGATTGTGTTGTACGCGGATTGCCTAGAGTGCGGCTACGACACGGTCGCCGAATTCGCTGGTGGTGAGGATGGTGAATTTACCTTCGGGGTCACGCAGGTCGGAGGTGGTGACACCGTCACCGAATACGGAGCGCATGGCATCCCATACCCGACGGGATTCTTCTTTCATGCCAAAGCTCTTGTCGAGCATGAGAGCGACGGAGCCAATCATGGAGTAGGGGTTGGCGATGCCCTGGCCGGCAATGTCGGGCGCGGAACCGTGGGAGGGTTCGTAGTACGCTTTGTCAGGGCCGACGCATGCGGAGGGCATGAGACCGAGGCTGCCGAGTATACCCCCGGCGAGGTCACTGAGGATGTCACCGAACATATTTTCCATGACCATGGTGTCGAACTGGCGCGGGTTGAGGACGAGGGCAGTGGCAGCTGCATCAACGATGACGTGCTTCACTTCTACTTCGGGATAATCCACGTGTACCTCTTCGAGGATTTCATTCCAGAGTACGCTGGACTTGAGTACGTTAGACTTGTGGATATTGGTCAGCACCTTGGAGCGGCCCATGGCTTCGTCGAAGGCCACGACCATAATAGCGCGAATCTGGTCCTCGTCGTATTCGAGGTGTTCATCCACGTAGCGCTTGCCTGCGGCATTGACACCCACTTCTTTTTTACCAAAGTAAAGACCGCCCACGAGTTCGCGAATCATCATGATGTCGATACCGCCCTCAACCACATGGGGTTTGAGGGGAGAGAAGTGGGCCAGCTCCGGGGGCAGGTAAACCGGACGGAAGTTGGCGAAGGTGTTATAGCGACGACGGAGGGGCAACAGGGCCCCACGCTCGGGTTGCTCGTCGATAGGGATCTTCTTGGACTCTTCAAAGCTGAGGCCGATGGGGCCTTTGAGGATGGCATCGGCTTTGTCGCAGATGGCTTTGGTTTCTTCCGGGAAGGCCTGGCCATGCTTAAAGTAGGCCGCACCCCCGAAATCCCCATGGAGAATTTCAAAGGTCACATCGCTGGTTTCCTCGATCTTCCGCAGTACCTTGATGGCCTCAACGGCGAGTTCCGGGCCGATGCCGTCGCCTTCCAACATCGCTATAGTATAAGTCTTGCTCATGATTCCATTCCGCCTGGTTAAAAAAGGGCTTGATAAAAAACCAGAAGCGGAGGGCCGGGGGCCGCTCCGCTTTGGCGCGTGTTCTATAGTATACCCAATACGGGTGGGGTTATTTCCAGCGTGGCACGAGACTGCCGAAGTAGCCCGGGCGTTTGGTGTCGCTTGTGGCAGGTGAAAAGTCGATGTTCAGGGTCTCCAGCAAGGTGCCTTCCGACAGACTCAAGTCGATAACGGTCTTCGCGAATGCGACCAGTGCCTGTACTTCCTGGGTCTGTGCCGTGGTGAGATCTTCCTGCACCTGGAGCACCTGCCAACTGGTGGTCACGCCGAGACGGAGACGACTTTCTTCAGCAGCGACATTGGCTTCCTGAAGGCGCATGGTCTGGCGACTGCTTTCTACCAGGGTCTTGTTCTTGTACGTATTCCGCACGGCCACCGAGGTATTCACCAGAAGACCATTCTTCGTTTGTTCACGTTGGCGTTCTACCTGCTCTTGCGTCAGCTTTGCGCGCATGTGTTGGCCCCGGGCACTACGGTTACCGAGGGATACCTGGCCCGTAACACCATAGGTAAACACATTGGTTTCCTCTTTACGAAGTCCCTTGAAAGCATCATCCAGCGTCGGCGCACGACCACCGTGGGTTAACGACCCGGTAAGATCAAGCTGGGGAAGCATATCTTTTTTGGTGCGGTAGACTTCCAGGCCGGCATTGGTCAACTGCAATTCCATCATCTCGATTTCAGGCCGGTTCTGTATGGCCTTGGCCTGACTTTCATTCAAGAGTTCGTCATAGGCATTGATATCAAAGCGGTCGAGTTCACTTTCGGTAGGTCGGTCCAGCGGGAGAAGCTGTACCTTGGAAAGCTGTTCCCCAACACGCATGTCCAGGAGCTGCTTTAAACGGTCCGATGAATCGCCAATCGCAGCACGGGCGGTCACATAATCAGATTGACGTGCAGCAACACCCGCTTTGGATTGCAACACTTCAATGTCTGCTGCGGTACCAATTTCACGCTGGGTGCTACTGATACTCAAGAGACGCTCAGCATTGGTGAGGGATTCCTCGCGCACACGAAGATTTTCTACCGCGCCCACCAAATCCCAATAGGCCTTTAACACTTCCGAAACCGTGTTCATGACGGTCAGGCGAAGCTGGGCCTCGCTAATCTTTTTATTGTTCCGCGCCGAATTGATACGCACCTTGTTGTACTTCAGGCCAAAGCCCTTCAATAAGGGCTGGGTCAGCTGGAGTGAAAGGGAAGTATCGAATTCCGGGATAAAACCACCAAAGGTACTCGTTTCCTTGTTCCCCACAAAGTTGAGCGAGTACGTAGTCCCCGTCTGAACACGCCCACTTAACGTAGCATTAAAATTTTCACTAATCTGGGTAACAGAACTGATCCCGCCACTGAACGCCACCTGCTGTTGGTCAAGGGACTGTTCAGCATCCACCTTCTGGTATCTGGCCTGAAGTACGGGATCAAATTCACCCTTGGAGGAAAAGATGTCCGCTTCGGACATTTCAGGATCAATGGCGGAAATGAGGATGTCCGGATTCTGCTGGAGGGCCATGTCGATACAATCCTGCACAGAGATCTTGAGGACATCTTCCGCGCCACGGGTTTCGATAGCCTCATAGAGCTCATCCAAATCAATAAGGTCGATGGAAATCTCATCCGCTATGCTACGGCCTGTCTGTTCCTGGAAATAGTCGCCGAAGCTCAATTCCAGACGATTGCTGTTAACATCCTCGGCAACCTCTGCCGGGTTGGGGATGACGACCGTTTCCGCATCGTCAGCAGGGACCGGGGTGTCCTGGGCCTGTGCCAGTCCGGTAAAGGTAATAAGGCTCCCAAGGAGTAGCGCGCCTAACTTCATGATATTCTCCAGTGTGTGCACTGCGTTGAAAACAGAGGGTAATATAACTTGGACTCTGTAGACGGATCTTTAGTTTACAAGATGCTCCGAAACCCCGCACGGTTACAGTGCATCCACCTGAGGGACAGTCTACTTACAGGGGGGTAGAGCAGTCAACCTCCACCGCGAAAAATCAAAGAAAAATCGGGCACGTCGCCTGGACATGCCCGATTATAGCTACCATCGGTCAATTAATATGTTACGGCTGGATAATACCGCCTGCGTCGCCTGTATCGCCACCACCAGAGTTTTGCTCCTGAAACTGGAGCACACGGGCTTCATAGACCTGTTCCAGCTCACTTCGCGCCTCGGCAAGCTGGGTCGCTTCTTCTTCGGTGAGGTTCCCATCCGTTTTCTGCTCAAGGATGAGCAGCATATCCAGCGTAAAGCGGGCCTGGTCGAGGTCGACCATAACCTCTTCCTCCGCAACGCCCGGCGGCGCAATGACGCCCAGCGCAAACATGGTCTGCGTGGCAAGGCTGCCCATGAGCGCGGAGAAGCTCGCTTCTGGAAGCTCGCCCATTTCATGTTGCTCTTCCTGGACCTCTTCTACAATTTTCTCCGCAGCTTCGCGCTCTTTTTCCACCTGGGCTTTCCAGCCTTCATCAACGAAGATTTTATCGTCGTCTGCCATGGGATGGCTCCTTTGTCCTGTGATATTGGTCAAAACACGGCAAGCCCTGGAAGGAGATTTCTTCACTTCCAGGACATGCCCAAATCGTTAAAATTGATGCGTCAACCTGCACACCCCGGGGTGTGTCAGTTGGCAATCAGTCCATCAAGAACAGAACTTATTTCTTGTTCTTGTGACGGTTACCGCGACGTTTCTTTTTACGCTTGTGCTTATTGATTTTCGCCTTACGCGCCTTGCGTCCACCTGCCATGGGTGTATCCTCCAGATTGAATGTGTTTAAAAAAGGGTAGTTGTGTAGTTGCTCAGGATAGCCATTGGTCATCGGGCATGGCATAATCCCAGAGCTCTTCAGCTTTAAAATATAGGGCAATTTCGCGCTTGGCGGTGTCTACCGCATCCGACGCGTGAATGATATTGTTCTGCATGCTGAGGCCGAGGTCACCACGAATGGTACCCTGGTCCGCCTTGAGGCAGTTGGTCGCACCGTTCATCTTGCGTACCTGCGCAACCGCGTCAGGGCCTTCCCAGACCATCTGTACCGTTGCACCGGAGGTGATGAATTCGACCAGTTCCCCAAAGAAGGGCTTGTCTTTATGCTCGTCATAATGGGCCTTGGCGATTGCATCGCTAAGTACCTGCAACTTAAGACCTACCAGCTTGAGGCCGCGGGCTTCAAAACGTTGCAGGCATTGACCGATAAGACGACGGCCTACACCGTCGGGCTTCACCATGACAAAGGTACGTTCGCTCATACTATGTTCATCCCCTGAATTCATTTAGGTTTGTACCCCGTTGTCCCTCTAAACAGGACAATCTGCGGGCATAGAGCGTTGTATAGTAGCAAATACAGGGATATGGCTGCAAGATTCAAGCCGATGCCAAATAAAAAGCCGGGGAACCCGGATGGATTCCCCGGCGTTATTTACAATTGGACAGGTATTAGAGTACGGCAAGTACGACTACGCCAGCACGGGAGATGGGGGATTTGTTAGGATATCTAACAAATTCCACATGGCCATCCATGAACAGCACATTTGCACCGCCGGGGATATGGTTGAACAGGGAAGGACTGAGTGCTGCGTCGTCCCACATCACGAACAGTTGACTCTGCGCAGTTGCAGAACCAGCGGGGTTATTGATGTCGGTGATGAAGAAGCGCTCGATACCTTCTTTCAATCGATACACCGTCAAACCACTGCCGGAAAAGTCCTTATCGACTAAAGAGGGATCTGGGGGATTGCTATTTGCCCAGGCCGGGAAAGCTGCACTGGTAATTTGCCCGATGAGCACGATCATAAGCGGGTTTATATAGCTCAGCACCGTGGTCTGACTGATAGCAGGGTCGTTCATGTCTGTACCTGCTTGATAAAAATCTTCATCAGGCAGTGCCCAGCCGAAGTAGTTGTAGGAGTCGGCATCGAAACGGCAGGGGTTTATGGGCTGAGAGGGGTCTTCATTAAAACGCATGGAATCAATAATGTCCTCTGCATTCCGGTCGTCGGAAGGACAGGCGAGCACAGCCACATCACTTAAATACTCTGGATAAA
>CALAXS010000345.1 GCA_937895305.1 uncultured bacterium | reverse complement strand
CTCATACTACGTCGCAACACAGGAAAAGGAACACCACGAGGGATGGGAGCCCCCAGCAAAAGGGCAATGTCAATGTTATTGCAGCAATTCATCGAAGCATGGCGTAGCATAGGGCAACTCGGAACAAGGCACAGGTTTAAATGTATGTCCAATCGTATAGACCTAAGCAACAGCCAGACTTGGCCACGTCGAATAAAAAACACTTTTGCAACAGGCTGCTAGGGGCTGATGTAGACCGGAGTCCCCACTTCACAGAGCGCAAAGACTTCTGCTGCGTCTCCCGGCAACATTCGGATGCATCCCGCACTGCAATTTTTCCCGATAGAGTCTTGTTCTTCAGTGGGGTGAATGCCGATAGGGATGTTCGGACCGCCTATACCCAGGCCCAGGCCCATCCAGAAATCACCCAGGGGGTTCTCCGGGTCGCCTGCGAGGACCACATCACCCTTGTTATACCAGTCGGGTGATTCCAGTTTGTTCACGATACGGAAGGTTCCTGCTGGTGTTGTATCGCCCCGCCCGAGTCCCACGGGAAACGTCGCCAGGGCATCTTCACCATCCATCACCGTCAGTCTGTGCTGTGCTGTATTGATGAGGATACGCCGACCTTTGCCCTGTTCTGCGGGTGTGGCCGGGTCGGGCTCCAGCGCGAGACTATTGTGAAATCCAAGCGCTTCGGGCATGACATCAGGATTCTTCGCCATCGCTTGAATCAAATCCTCCAGCACCTCTGTCCAGGGGGAATCCTGAAATCCGGGAACATCATCCAGGTCAGCCAGTATTGCGCCTGCCTTTGCGGTGTTGCCCTGTGAGAGTACCGCGCCAATTTCGCCGATACCCGCCAGTGTGCGTTCCCCATCGCTGGAATTTTCGTCTTCCAGTACTTTCCTGAAGGCTGTTTCCGCAGCCTCCCAGTCCCGGATCTGGATACTGGACTCAGCCTGGTCCAGGAGCATGGCTACCCCCAGATGCCCCCTGGGGGCAGGGGGGGCCAGAGTGGGGTCAGGGGCTTCTGTCGGCAATGCAGCGCCCGGTTTCTGGTCGAGGGGCTGCAAAGGAGTCTCGGTTTGGGACGCTGTAGTTTTTGTTGTGGCCTTGTCATTGAACTGGATGCTGTGCATCAGTTGGAAGAAAAGGGCAAAGAGCAAGAAAAGAAGGAGTACGGGGAGGATACGTCTCCAGGGGATGATGGGGGGTACATATTCTTCAGAATCATCCTCGGCTTCGGTATAGCGTACTGTTGGTGCCATAGCATTGACATCGGAAATTCCGGGCAGGGGGTCGCTGCTGATTCGTCCCTGCACAACAGGCAATGCCTCAGGCTCCAGTTGCACCATAACGCGAACACCCATGGCCACATAGCCATTGTCCTGTTCCAGCACCCAGGCCACACGACCCTGGCTGCGTAGCGGGGTTCCCTGAAGCGCGTCGGACGCATAGACTTCGAGTTCCAGGGAGGTGCCTATCGGGACTGCGGCCCGTGCCCGGATCTGGAGTCCCCCGGTGCTGATGTCGATTACGGTACCCTGTGACCACTGCTGATCGGGTTGGGAACCTACAAATTCAACGGCCCGGTGTGTTGCTTCCCGTTGCCGGGTCCTCCGATCATCCGGTGTGGAGGGTGTATCATCTTCAAAAGTCATAGCCTATTCTCAGGTTGTGTCACGGGAAGCTGTGCCCAGTATACCATTGTTTGCGGGATAAGCAATGCAACGCGGGTCAAAGCATATTATCCCGGCGTGCTTTACCCGACGTCCTACCGTTCGGTATACTATAGTCCTCAATCACTTCAGCAAAGTCCGGGGATGAGGGCTGCGCTATTTTTAAAGGCCAAATAGACCCTTGCAGGTCAAATGGGAGACGAATCATGTCTGTTGGTAAGAAATTTAAAATTGCGTCCATCGGCGCGGGGAATGTTGGGTCTTCTGTAGCCCAGTACTGTGCTGAGCTGGATCTGGGTGATGTAGTTATCACCGACATCCTGGAAGGTCTGCCCCAGGGCAAGGCCCTGGACCTCACCGAAGCAGGTCCCATCCGTGGCTACAGCAGCCAGGTTACCGGGAGCAATGACTACGCCGACATCGCTGGTGCCGACGTGATCGTTATTTCCGCCGGGCTGGCGCGTAAACCCGGAATGACCCGCCTCGACCTCCTGGAGAAAAACGGCCGAATCATTTCCGGTATTTGCGAAAACATCGTTAAATATGCACCCGACTCCATCGTAATCGTGGTTTCCAACCCTGTGGACACCATGGTGTACCTCGCTTTTAAGAAACTCGGCTTCCCCGCAGAACGCGTTATTGGTATGGCCGGTTGCCTGGATTCTGCACGCATGCGCTCCTTCGTGGCTATGGAACTGGGCGTAAGCCTCAAGAGTGTTAATACCATGGTATTGGGTTCACACGGCGACGACATGGTGCCCTTGCCCCACTACACCACGGTTTCCGGTATCCCCATCACCAAGCTCATGCCCCAGGACCGCATTGACGCTATCGTTGACCGCACACGCAAAGGCGGTGCGGAGATTGTACAACTCCTGAAAACAGGCAGTGCATTCTACGCACCCGGTGCCAGTGCCGTACGTATGGTTCAATCCATATTGCGTGACGAAAAACAGCTTCTACCCTGTTGTGCCCACCTGACCGGACAATATGGTCTTGAAGACATCTACATGGGTGTGCCTTGCGTAATTGGCAAAGACGGCGTGGAAAGTATTCTGGAACTGGAGATTTCTGATGCTGACCGCGAATCCCTTCACAATTCCGCCAAGGAAGTGCAGTCCGGTATTAACGGCCTTCGCGAAGCCGGGATTCTCTAGGTATTCGCTTCAAAAAATGAATAAAGTATAATTTTTCTCGTCAACGGTAGGTGTAAGAATAGCCTGCCGTTGTTGTTTTATGGGCAAGTGTGTATCCTAAGCAT
>CALAXS010000344.1 GCA_937895305.1 uncultured bacterium | reverse complement strand
GCTTCTTCGGGTAATTTGATACCACGACCAAAGTATATGCATCCGTTCGGCATTCGTTCTAGTGCTGCGTCGCACGTTGTTTTTCAATATGCTACACTCAAGGGCCAGCGTGAAAAACACCACTACAACTGGAGCAGGCCATGTCAGAACTCGTAACCGTTGAGCAAGCAGGTGCCGTATTGCAAATCGGTGTCAATCGCCCGAAGAAAATTAACGCCTGGAACGTGGAAATCATTCAAGCCGTAGCCCAGGCCTACACTGATCTGTCCAATGATGATGCGCTGCGGGTGGGTCTCTTGTTTGGACATGGGGACCACTTTAGTGCAGGTCTGGATCTCATGGATGTCGCTCCGCAGCTTGCGAACAATGCCATCGATGCCATTCTCCCGGAGAATCTGTGTGACCCCTGGGATTTTCTGGGCGAGCCATGCACCAAGCCCATCGTTTTGGCGGTGCAAGGACGATGCAACACGCTTGGAATCGAACTGGCCCTGGCCTCACAGGCAGTCGTTGCTGCGGACAACACCGTCTTTGCACAACTCGAAGTGGCCCGCGGCATCGCCCCGCTGGGTGGGGGTTCATTTCGATTGGCTTCCCGACTTGGTGTACTTGGCGCACAATGGTTGTTGACGGCTGAAGACTTTGATGCGAAGCAGGCTTTACAGGCTGGTCTGGTTTCTGAGCTGGTACCGGTCGGGCAGCATGTTAATCGCGCCATGGAAATCGCGAATACAATAGCTGCCAATGCGCCCCTGGCTGTTCAGATGGCCCTTGCCAGTCAACGTGCTGCAGAGCGTCCGGCAAGAGATGCCGCCGCACAGGTCCTGCGCGACCATGCACAAACACTGATACAAAGTGAGGATGCGAAAGAAGGCATGATGGCCATGATTGAAAAACGGGATCCCGCTTTTCAGGGTAAATGATAGCTGCCATGTAGTGTGGGCAGATTCAGCCTCATTTATCACCGCAAGGTAGCTATGGTGGGGTTATGACCGGGACACCAGAATTCACATGATTTCGCTAACCGCTAAACTTGTTCACCGCAGTCAAGATCGCCAGCGGTGCGATAATAGCTGCAATTGCAGCAGCTAACACCGACTTGAAAAAAAAGAATGCTTTGAAACTGAGTTCGGATAGGTCCAGTGTAGCGAATACACCCATGACCAATGGTATAACGACCATAACACCGATACATCCAACAAGGATGGAGCGAAGCATAATGCTGGCCGGTAAAATCCGAAGTGCTAAAGGACCAGGGAATTCGCATTCATATTCGGGTATGCTCCCCATTCGAATTCTATGACGTGTCAGCGCTGTTAAGATAAAACAGGTAAAGAATGGAATCATAAAAGCTGCGATAATCGAGTCGCCAGCGATGCTCTGCTCCCCCCGAAGGGGTACCGTTTCCAGAGAATAAAAAAACAGCAAAGCAAAAAAAGCACCGACAATAAAATTAAACACAACAGAAATAATGCTTTCCTTTATCAAATACTTGCGCAGCCATAGCTCCATCACAGACCTCATTAAAATTGATACTTCCATTGTGAACTCTTGCCGGAGACAGCGGCACACGTGA
>CALAXS010000343.1 GCA_937895305.1 uncultured bacterium | reverse complement strand
TAGGATATGATTGCGATAAACTACATCTCGGTGCTGTTCATGCACCTCATGGGCGGGATTAACTCAGTTGGTAGAGTGTCAGCTTCCCAAGCTGAATGTCGCCGGTTCGAACCCGGTATCCCGCTCCATTTAGTTTAACCAATAGCCTAAGGGACTTTGTAAGCACCCATCCTGCTTTTGCAGCGCGGCCTATCACTGCATAAGAATACCCCTGTTCCGTGACCAGTATCGATGCCTCTGGTTTGAAGAACTTGTCATGCCGCTTTTACTTCCTTATTATAATTCTTGCTCCTTTCAGACCGATCAGTATACTCGACTCCGCTATCCGATCTGCCTGGAACACTACAACGAGACTTGAAAAGGAACTGGATGATGAAGAAACGTTTTCATGCGCTGATGGCATTCTTATTGGCCTTATCTGCAGGCACCTATACCCTGGATGCCACAGCGGATCTCAATGTTGATGTTCTGCGCTGCGAATATGTGGCTGAACCTCTGGGCATTGACATCGTTAAACCTCGTCTGAGCTGGCAGATTACGTCGGAAAAACGTGGTGAGAAGCAGACCGCGTACCAGATTCAGGTAGCCTCTAGTGCTGCGAAACTTGCAACGGGTAAAGCCAACTTGTGGGACTCAGGTAAAGTCTTGAGTGATGATTCGCTCAATGTGGTCTATGGTGGCGTAGACCTCGCATCGAGAGGGGAATGCTTCTGGCAGGTTCGTGTCTGGGGTGCCAATGAGACTGCTTCGTCCTGGAGTACAGCCAGTCATTGGACCATGGGCTTACTTGACAAGCAGGACTGGCAGGCGAGCTGGATCAGCTACAAAGATGACACTCCAGTCTTTACGGATACTACATCGCTTTTTCTGCCTGCCGCACGTCAGTACCGCAAGGAATTTTCTGCACATGGGAAAACCATACAGCGGGCTGTTGTTCACAGCACGGCACTGGGTATTTATGAGTTAAACTTGAATGGGCAACGCGTGAACGAAGGAGCGTTTATTCCCGGCTGGAGCGATTACAACCAGAGTGTCTATTACAACACCTATGATGTAACCGACCTGATGCAGGGAGGGGGCAATGCGCTAAGTGCATGGGTTGCCGATGGCTGGTACAGTGGCTATATTGGTTTTGGCCTGTTGACTGGCATGGGGACGGAGAAGATTGGCCGATATACCTATGGCAAAACACCCTCGGTCATGGTGCAGTTAGAAATTGATTATGAAGATGGAAGCCGCCAGGTAATCCACACAGACAAGTCATGGAAGGTTACGGGTGACGGCCCCATTCGCGAGGCGGATTTATTGATGGGTGAGTTTTATGATGCCCGCATGGAGACGCCGGGTTGGACGGAGCCTGGTTTTAATGACGCTTCATGGGAGTCTGCGATCCTCGCGGTAGAAAATGGCAGCACTATGGCCACATTTTATGAGGGGCAGAATCCAGACAAAGCAGGCAATGCACCGAAGATTACGGGCAGAGAAGTGGATTTAGCTTTCAAGCAGCCCCGCCTGGAATCGTTCCCCGGTGTGCCTGTTGTCGTGTCAGAGGAACTTAAATGCATCGAAGTGGTGCCCCGCGAAGCAGGAAAATACATATTTAACCTTGGCCAGAATTTTGCCGGGACCATTCGTTTGAATATCAAGGGTGAGGCAGGTCATCGTGTAACGATGCGCTATGGCGAGATGTTGCACCCGGACGGCACCCTCATGACGGAAAACCTGCGCAAGGCCCGCGCCCAGGACACCTACATCTGTAAGGGCGATCCGGCGGGCGAGGTCTTTGTGCCCCGTTTCACCTTTCACGGGTTCCAGTATGTTGAAATCGTAAATTTCCCCGGTGAACCCACAAAAGATACAGTGACGGGTCTGGTGCTTCATTCCGATACGAAGCTTACGAGTACGTTCACTTGTTCTGATCCTATGGTCAATCGTCTGTTTCAAAATATAGTCTGGACACAACGTTCGAACTTCCTGGATTTACCGACAGATTGTCCGCAGCGAGATGAACGTATGGGCTGGACTGGTGATGCCCAGGTCTACGTGGGCACCGCTATATATAATGCTGACGTGGCTGCTTTCTACACCAAGTGGTTGCGCGAATTGATGGCGGCACAGCGACCCAGTGGTGCTTTCACCGACTTTGCGCCCTTCCCCTTCCAGCACGGTTGGAATTTTGGTACGGCCTGGGGGGACGCGGGAGTTATCTGTCCCTGGACCATCTGGCAGGCCTATGACGATGTACGTATTATCGAAACGTGCTGGGAACCCATGACACGCTTTATGAAGTGGCGCAAGGATACCAGCCGGGATAACCTGGGCATTGCCCATGGTAACGACTGGGGCGACTGGCTGGCCCAGGGGGGCAAGACGCCACTGGAATTTGTGGATACCATCTACTTCGCTATATCCTCGAAGAAGATGGGCGAAATGGCGGCTGCTATTGGTCGTGATGGTGAAGCCGCTGCCTATGGGGAACAGTTTGAGAATATCAAGACGGCTTTCAATGCCAAGTATGTTGAAGCGGATGGCAGTGTGAATGTATCTACCCAAACGGCGCAGGTGCTGGCACTCTTCGCGGATCTCATTCCTGAAGATACCCGCAAGGCCACAGGCAAGAAACTGGCGGACATGATTGCCGAAAACGGAAACCGTATGTCCACAGGTTTCCTCGGTACCCGGCCCTTGCTACCCGTACTCTCCTCTGTGGGGCAGCATGACCTTGCGGTCTTACTCTTGCAGAGCCATGACTTCCCGTCCTGGGGTTATGAAGTTGATCAAGGTGCTACTACTATATGGGAACGCTGGGACAGCTACACGAAGGAAGATGGATTTGGACGCCATAACGCCGCTATGAACTCCTTTTCCCATTACTCCTTTGGCGCAGTCTGTGAGTGGATGTTCT
>CALAXS010000342.1 GCA_937895305.1 uncultured bacterium | reverse complement strand
CTATGCACATGGGATGGATGCGTACAGTTTGTGGCCGGATGAAGAGCGACTATCAATATTCCGCTCAAATTGTCTACAACAACTTCCCATGGCCAGATTCCCCTTTCGAGGCGAAAATAGCCAAGGTAGAGGCCTGCGCACAGGCGGTGCTGGATGGACGGCAGGGGTTCCTCGATGGGGGATCGACCCTTGCGGATCTCTATGATCCCTTGTACATGCCCGCCCCGCTATTGAAGGCGCATCAGGCCCTGGACCGGGCGGTGGATCAGTGTTATCGCGGTACCAAGTTCGAGAGTGAACGGGAGCGGGTTGAGTTTTTATTCCAACGCTATGAAGCGTTGACGGCGCCGCTTGCCCCCGCACCCATAGCAAAGAAGAAACGCAGTAGAAAGAAGAAGAGCAGCGAAGGCAATTAACAGAAAAGGGGGACACCATGAGCATTCCACCACTCAGCATTGACCAAGACGGACCCGGGATAGATTTAACGAATCAGGCGGACGAAATTCTGGGCTAAAACCTCATGCCCCTTGAACCACGCGCGAAAGACCACTACGATAGTCCCCAGGAGATTATCGCATGACAGAAGAATTAACGCGCTCTTACATACAGTCCCTCCTTCCCAAGCGGGTAGCAACAGACCACAAAGGCAGTTTCGGGCATCTCCTCGTACTCGCCGGGGCACGGGGTTATATCGGCGCGCCACTCCTCTGTAGTCAAGCTGCTGCGCGTTCCGGGGCAGGACTGGTCACGCTAGGCATTCCCTATGCCCTCGGCGATATTATTGATACCCGCGTATTAGAGGTGATGACCCTGCGCCTGTCCTGTACCGACAAGGAATCCTTTGCCCTTGAAGCGCGTGGTCAGGCCCTCGCAGCGGCAACAATCCGCGATGCCGTTGTCCTGGGTCCCGGTATAACGACCCATCCCGAAACTTGTGAATTCGTCTATGCCATTGCTACCGCCTGCAACAAACCCATGGTCCTTGATGCGGATGCCCTCAACGCCTTGAGCCGAAGCAAAAGCACATTACAGGAGCGTATAACGCCCACCGTCCTCACGCCCCATCCCGGCGAGATGGCCCGACTGCTCAATACCACGACCGAGAAGGTTCAGGCCAAGCGCGAGAAATCAGCACAATCCCTCGCGAGCCAGTGTGGTCATGTGGTGGTGCTCAAAGGCCACCACACCCTGATCGCTACGCCCCAGGGCAAGCTCTGGAAAAACACCACGGGAAACCACGGCATGGCAACGGGGGGCGCGGGTGACGTGCTCAGTGGAATCATCGGCGGCCTACTCGCCCAGGGTATGGCACCCAAATCAGCGGCGTGTCTTGGTGTGTATATCCATGGCGTGGCAGGGGATTTTGCAGCACAGGAAAAAAGTGCGCGGGGCATGATTGCCAGCGACCTCATCGAAGCCTTGCCTCAAGCATGGAATTCACTGGAATCCGAAGTATGACCAAGCTCTCCGACCTGGGCGAATTTGGCCTTATCCATCACCTTACCCACGGCCTGGACTGCATTCACGACAGCATAGGCGACGATTGTGCAATCGTCGAACTGGGGGGCGCGACCCTGCTCATCACCTCCGACACCGCCGTCGAAGGCACCCACTTCCTCTGGGACTACGGCACCCCCCACGACCTCGGCTGGAAAACAGCCGCCGCAGCCCTCAGCGACATCGCAGCTATGGGCGGCCAACCCCGCTACGTCACCATCAGCATGGCCATTCCCGCCAATTTGGAACTCGAAAAAATCGAAGCTTTCTATCAGGGCATGGCTGACGCTATCCAATCCACCCACGCACAAATTATCGGTGGTGACACCACCCGCTCTCAATCCGGACTCATGGTCGACCTCACTGTCATCGGTGAACCCGGTCCGGGTCGCATTCTCTTGCGGAGTGGGGCAGAGGCCGACGACGTTATCGCAGTGACGGGCTATCCCGGCCGTTCCGCCGCTGGACTTCTCGCCCTGCAAGGCGGTCAGGATATTCCCCCGCTGACCCGGGCCCACCTTCATCCCATTCCCCGTATTCAGGAAGGTCAATGGCTTGCCCAACAGGACGGTGTTCATGCGCTTATGGATTGCAGCGATGGCATGGTTCAGGACCTGGGGCATATTGCGAAGGCCAGCAACCTGGGTATAGAACTCAGTGGTCACGACTTGCCCCACGACCCCATCCTGGAAGAAGCCTCCCGTCAGGGTGGATTCGATCCCCAGGCCCTTTGCCTCGCGGGAGGTGAATCCTACGAACTGCTTCTCGCTGTCTCGAAAGCGGCTTTCCCGGCTCTGGCTACTGAATTCACAGAACGCTTCAACCTGCCCTTAACCGCCATAGGCTACACAAATACCGACACAAATGGTGTCCATATCGACGGGCAATCCCTAGACGGAACGCCAGCAGGGTACGACCATTTTATTTGACCTGTCGCTTTTGCGAAGGCGACAGGGGGCGGCAACAAAGTACGCTACCCGAAGTAATCCGGCGCGTTCCCTGTCTTCCACTTGATGTTACAGCCCAGGCTGGGTATCTGATTGTCGCTAGGGGTTTCGCCCGCAAGCACGGCATCCAGTGCTGCACGCATATCGCGTCCGGTGACCGGGATGCAATTGCCGGGGCGCGAATCATCCAGTTGCCCCCGATAGGCCAATTTCATCGCCCCATCAAAGAGATAAAAATCCGGGGTACACGCCGCCCGATAGGCTTTCGCCACCGACTGCGTTTCATCATAAAGATAGGGGAAGGTGAACCCTGCCGCCTTGGCTACCTCCGCCATCTTTTCCGGGCTATCCTCGGGATGGGTGCTCACATCATTCGACGAAATCGCCACTATCCCTACCTCTTTGGGCCCATATTCCAGGCCCAGTGCCACCAATTCAGCCCGCACATGGACCACAAAGGGACAGTGATTACAGATAAACATAAGCAGCAATGCCTTCTTATCTGCGAAATTCGACAGGCTATGGACCACACCATCAGGTGCAGATAGTGAAAAGTCCGGTGCCAACGTGCCCAGTGGCAACATCGTCGAAGGGGTCCTGGCCATCATCATTCCTCCCGGTAATACACTAAAATTATGGATAGGTCACCACTATACCCAGCCCATGGTATGGCCCTCAACTTTTGTATCAAAAAG
>CALAXS010000341.1 GCA_937895305.1 uncultured bacterium | reverse complement strand
CGTGGTGGCACCATTGTGGATGGTACTGGTGCAGAGCCTTATAGCGGTGACGTGGACAGTCTGGTACGTGGGAATTCGCCGCAACAAAGATCAGAACTTCAGTACAACTCGAGTGAAGCTACCAGCACGCATTTCTGCAAAACCCTCATTTATCTCCGCAAAAGGCCGTGTCTTGTCGACTAATCGAGCGAAATTCAGCTTCCCTGACTCTCCCAATGCAGCGATTTTCGCAAAGTCCCGGTGCGGCGAGCAAGAGCCATAAATCGACCCGGAGAGTTTCTTTTCCCTCAGCAACATAATCGCCGGAATATCCAAAAGATCCGTATAGGCTGGGAGTCCAACGACAATAGCCCTGCCGCCGTCACGTATCATATTGAAGGCATCCTGCATTGTTGCAATGCTACCGACACATTCAATCGCGCAATCTACTCCGGCCACGGTCATTGCCCGTACCAGCGGAACAACATCCACAGGCGACAGGGTAACTGTTGCGCCCACCTGCCCTGCGACGATACGCCTTTGTTCAATCGGATCGATCGCAAATATTCTGGACGCGCCCGCGATTCTGGCCCCCTGAATCGCAGCGAGCCCCACGCCACCACATCCAAGTACAGCGACAGTTTCACCCCATCGAACAGCTGCGGTATTAACGGCGGCACCGAAGCCAGTCGTCACCCCGCAACCGATGAGACATGCGTGTTCAACAGGTAGTGTGCTGACTACCCGTACCGCCATCGACTGGGGTACAACCACATGCTCACTAAAAGCACCCAACCCCATAAAGCGGTCCAAGGGAATCCCCCCCAATGACAAAGGTCCCTGACTGCCCGTTGTCATATTAATACCGGAACAAAGATGTACTTCGCCGCGCATGCAACCAGAACAGATCCCACATTCAGGAGTCCACGAAAGAATGACATCGTCGCCTTCCTTTAGTGTGGTAACACCCGCCCCTATCGCCTCGATGATACCTGCAGCCTCGTGCCCAAGGACGACAGGAAACTCCACCGTTTCCTTACCATCCAACGCAGACAGGTCACTGCGACAGATACCACAGGCCGCGATCTTCACCCGGACTTCTCCTTCACCGGGATCATTCAATTCCACTTCTTCAATGACGAAGGGTTTATCACTGGCGTGAGCAATAGCCGCCTGGGTCTTCATGTTGCCTTTACCTTCTTCTTATCAAAACGGATGCCATCAGCAACAATGCTGTCCATGACATCCAATGTGGTTTTCAGTGCGTATTCCGAGGAACCGTTGAGTGCCTTTACAAGCAACTGGGTGCCCAGTTCATACAGCAGGTAGGCAGTCACGTCGACGTCAATCTTTCGAACCGAGCCTTCAACGACACCCTGGTCGAGTATTCGCCGAATCGCGCCGAGTATCTGGGTACGATAGTCAGACATCACGGGGCCAGCATGACGTGTCAGCGCATAGTCGTTATCCTCGGTTAAGGCAGCGAGTAATAATGGGTTAGCTGTGTAGGTATTTGCTGTCAGGTCAACCAGTTGTCGAAACTTGAGAGGTGCTGGTTTATCACTCGTTACGAGCAGTTCAATCTCAGTAATGAATCTTTCGGTCACCTGGCGCAGCAGCGCCTCGTACAGTTCAGGCTTACTCGCGAAATGAAGATAAAGTGTCGCTCGCGAAAGACCCGCTGTTTCGGCGATTTCCTCCATGGAAGTCTTTTTGGGACCAAATCGACGGAAATTCTGCTCCGCCGCAGCG
>CALAXS010000340.1 GCA_937895305.1 uncultured bacterium | reverse complement strand
ATGATCCTGATATCGATCTGCCCAAGCCGACGGGTCTGGAAAAACGATTGACCAAACTGGGTCGTGGCCTCTCCAACATCCTTTTCGGGTGGGCTGAAATTCCTGTAACCTTTGATAAAAAACTTAAGCAGGGCAAGCCCCTGTCCTACCTGGTGGGTGTAGTGCCTGTACTGGGTACGGCACGCGCAGTAATGCGGACGGGTACGGGTGTCTTTGAAACGGTATCCTTTCCCTTCTCCGATAAAGAAGTTAACTTCGACGCAGTATTAGAACCAGAATACATCTTTTAAACTTGATTACCTGGCGCAAAAAAGGTGACGCATACATTGGCTCGCTCCACTATAGCGACGGACAAAGTGGTAATGTAGTCGTTGTTGGCGGGCGGGATAATCCCAAAGGTGCTGCCCTCGTATTCCCCGAAGAAGGGGGCACGGAAACCAAAACCCTTCCTTTTGCAGAAGCAAAGGATCTCCTTCATCCCTGGGACATTATGGATGTCATCACCATGCAGGAACGTGCCTTTGGTAGTGGTATGCTTCCTGGCGCAGAAGAAGTCCTCTAATGTCCAAGTTCAGCATAGAAGATCTGCTTGATGAGGTCGTCACACTTCCCAGCATGCCCGAGGCATTGTTGCGTATCAATGAATTGCTGGAAGATCCCAATTGCCAGATGGCCGATGTTGCCAAAATTATCTCTGGCGATCCTGCTATTGCGTTAAAGACCCTTCGTCTTGTGAATAGTGCCTACTATGGTCTCGGCCAGGAAGTCACTTCCGTAGAACATGCAGTTGTTCTCCTGGGTGTGCGCGTCATTAAAAACCTGGTGATTACCGCGACGGTCTTTGCCGCAATCGAAGGGGCCGCAGAACGCTTCCTCTGCCACAGTATTTCGACCGGAGTTGCCATGCGCATCCTGGCGAAGGAAGGGACCATGGGCAAGTCCATCAGCTCGCCGGATGAGGCTTTTATTTTCGGACTCCTCCATGATATTGGCAAAGTTCTCCTCAGCGAGTTTCTCAGCGAAGAGTACAACCAGGTAGATGAGCTGGTGGAGCAGGGGGGACTTAATGCCCATGAGGCAGAAATGCGTATCATCGGCGTTAGTCACGATGAGTTGGGCGCACGGCTGGCCGAAAAATGGAAGCTCTCCCCGGTACTCATAGAGGCCATTGGTTGTCACCACAATTTCTCTGCGGCTACACCGGAGCTACAATCCGTTACTGCAAACCTGATGGTGGCTGATTATCTCTGCAACGTTGCAGGACTGGGGTGCACATTGAAAACGCAGCCCCTCATGAATGCGTCCATCTGGGAAGCATCGGGCTTTGATGCCACGAGCATCAGCAGGATCACAGAAAACTTCCTTGCCTCACTCAATGAGATTGACGAGCTGCTGGAGTTGGCTTACTAAGGCTTGTGCCTGATTCATGCTTACCAAACATGCTACTATCCCTGCATGCTTTTTATCCTTTATGTAAGGGGCTTTTCTGTCCATGCACTTG
>CALAXS010000339.1 GCA_937895305.1 uncultured bacterium | reverse complement strand
TACGGTGAGTTTTTGTGACACAGCCAACCGATGCCACAACAAGCAGATTCGTAACTATAATTTGTTAAAATGCTCTAGTAATCCCGGTACCGCTGACGCAGCACTGGCGAGCCTGGCTGGATCACGGGACGCGACGCCACAAGGAAGTAGACATCACGAAAGTACTCTACACCGATATATACCGGAAGACGCTACGCCATTAATCGCCACATAAGGCGCACCGCGATGACCAGCAGTAAACCGCCCATGAGAATGCGGCGACGTTCGAGGGTGAGGTGGCTGTTAAGCTTCTTGCCCAGGGGTGAACCAATCTGCGCACCGAGAAAAACCAGCGGCACAAGACCAAAGTAAACATGACCGTAGGTCCAGGCATGTTCGTAGATAACGTCTGCACGAAGGTGCGCCACCGTCCCGGCGATACTGGTAGCGACCATAACCATGTTGGAGAGGCCGACGGCGCGGTTGTTGGCCACGATACCCGCCATGAGCGCGAGGGGTATCAACACAGCACCACCACCGGTACCCGTGGCCCCGCCGAAGAAGCCAGCGCACAATCCGATGCATATCGTGAGGACACGACGGCTGTGTACCTCCTCCTCCATGACCTCGCGCTGCTTCAGCAGAAAGGTGCGTATGGCGAGGACTGCGAGGAGGACCATGAACACGGCGATGACCATTTCTTCGGAGACCTTGGTGGTGACCCAGGCGCCGAGGTAGGCACCGATGATGGAACCGCCCGCAAGGAATGCCGCGAGGCGCCACGGCTTGTTGGGTACGCCGTGATTCAGCCGCCACGCATTGAGGAGCGACACAAAAATTATGATGAAAAGGGACGTGCCCTTGGCGGTATGCATGTCCATGCCCATCTGAAAGGTCATAAAGGCGGGGACCATGAGGATGCCGCCACCGAGACCCAGCGCGCCACTTATGAGCCCTACGCCAATACCGACCAGGCACATCTCAATTATATATATCGCCATTTCCATGGGGTCCATGGTGACAGGGCGGAGGTAGGGCGGTCAAACTGAGGTGCGGAATAGAACACGGATGACGCGGATTGTGCGGATGGGCACGGATAAGAGGGGGAGGGGGATACCTTAACGCAGAGACGCGGAGAACGCAGAGTGGAAAAGAGAAGAAGTTTTCACCACTAAGGACGCTAATCCCCCTGCCATTCCTGCCTCCATGTCATTCCTACCTCCCTGTCATTCCCAACTCGATTGGGAATCCCCCCAACGGTATCCCAGCCCACAGACGGAGCACAGACATCCAGTTAACATACAAGCCCCCCGCCCCCTTCCGTGCCTTCCCCCCCCTGCATTTGCTATAATCCATCCAATTTACCGCAATTGGAAGCATAGGAGCCACAGGGCGTGAAGGCTATACTCGCATTAGAAGATGGACATGTATTCGAGGGGCGTGCTGTGGGTGCGCAGGGCGAGGCGACGGGTGAGCTGGTGTTTAACACGTCCATGACGGGGTATCAGGAGATCCTGACGGACCCGTCGTATGCGGGCCAGGTGGTGACCATGACCTACGTACACATCGGTAATTACGGGGTGAACAAGGAAGATGTGGAGTCGCGCCAGCCTTTCGTGCGGGGCTTTGTCATGCGGGAGTGTTGCTTCGAGCCGAGTAATTTCCGGTCGACCCAGAGCCTGCCGGATTACCTGAAGGAAAATAACATCGTCGCGATAGACGAAGTCGATACCCGTAAAATTACCAAGCTCCTCCGCGTGGGCGGTGCCATGAAGTGCGTTATCAGCACAGAAGATTTTGACCATGCGTCCCTTGTGGCGAAGGCGAAGGCGTCCCCGGACATGGCGGGCAGTGATTTTGTGAAGGAAGTGACCACCGACGCGGCCTATGATTTCCCGGCTCCGGCCGACGCGAAGTACAAGGTCGTGGCCATGGACTTTGGCGTGAAGACGAACATCTTGCGTCTCCTTGCGGAAGCGGGTTGCGCGGTGACCGTGGTCCCGGCTACGGCGACGGCGGATGAAATCCTGTCGCACAAGCCGGACGGTGTCTTCCTCTCCAACGGTCCCGGTGACCCGGCGGCCCTGGACTATCTCTACCCTGCGGTGGAGACCCTCATCGAATCGGGCATCCCCATGTTTGGCATTTGTCTGGGCCACCAGATTCTGGCGCATGCGCTGGGCGCGAAGACCTATAAACTGAAGTTCGGCCATCGTGGCGGGAACCAGCCGGTACAACGCAACAGCAATGGCACGGTGGAAATCACCGCGCAGAACCATGGCTTTGCCGTGGACCCGGCATCCATTAACGCCGACGTAATTGAACTGACCCACACCCACTTGAATGACGAGACCTGCTCGGGCATTGCGCACAAGACGAAGCCGTTGTTTAGTGTTCAGTATCACCCGGAATCCTCGCCGGGGCCCCACGACTCGCGCTATCTCTTCGCACAATTCACGGACCTGATGGACAAAGTAGCCAGCGCGTAAATAACAAATGATTATGCTAGTGGTGTGATTTACGCAGATGGATCATTATTCATAGCAATTCTTGCTC
>CALAXS010000338.1 GCA_937895305.1 uncultured bacterium | reverse complement strand
GATCCAGAATAAGTTTTTTCTGGGCGTTGTCACGTTGTTCTGCGGGAGCGTTAAATGCGGCAACCAATTCAGGGCTGAGCGTTTCGCGCATACCGCGGAAATATATGCCCCCTGCACTTCCGATATTCACAATTTTTATGGTGAGGTGGTTTACCCCTTCAATAAGGGGGAGTTTTATTTTGTCCTGATTCGGCTCGGCTTGACGACCTATATAATTGTCATGGATGAGCTGGCCGTTGAGGTGAACCTTGATGGCATCATTACTACCGAGGAATACGGTGGCCTCCTGGGCGGTGCCTGTGGTGATGGTCCTGTAGAAGGTATAGGCCCAGACCCCGTTGGGCAGTGCATTTACTTCGCCGTCTATCAGGTCGGGCTTGGCGACATAGCGCAGCCCGTCGCCATAGGTAGAATCGAGGTTGGGTTCCAGTTCGTAGTCCTGGTTGGTGTTGTGAAGCAGTTGGGGATCGTCTCCTTCCACCGGGCCGAGAGCATACCAGGGGCCTAGACGGGTTGCTTTACGGGCAGAGTGTATGCGCTTTTCTTCCCATTGTGTTTGTTCCTCGGAAAGGTGGGTGGCCGCCGTCTGAATTTGCGCTGTGAGCTGATCGCGCTTGGTTGTTATCAGCGCCAACTGTCGGGTCTGTTCTGTTGTGGGTGTGCGCAGGGTGGGGGATTCATCCATCTGGTCGTTGTCGGCACTCTGATTGAAGAATGCGAAGAATTGATAAAATTCAGATTGTTTGATGGGGTCGTATTTGTGGGTGTGGCACTGAGCACAGCCCATGGTGAGGCCCATCCAGACCTGCATGGTGGTGTTAACGCGGTCAACGATGGCGGCGTTGCGGAATTCTTCATCGCTGGTACCGCCTTCGTCATTGGTCATGGTATTGCGGTGGAAGGCTGTGGCAATTTTTTGCTCGGTGGTCGCGTCGGGAAGGAGGTCCCCTGCCAACTGTTCGATGGTGAACTGGTCAAAGGGCATGTCTTCATTGAAGGCATCGATGACCCAGTCGCGGTAGCGCCAGATAGTGCGGATGCGGTCCGCTTCATAGCCTTTGGAGTCGGCATAGCGTGCCAGGTCGAGCCAGAGCCTGGCCCAGCGTTCGCCATAGCGGGGGGATTCGAGGATGCGATCCACCATGTTCTCGTATGCAATGGCACTTTCATCTTTGATGAAGGCATCGACTTCTTCGGGTGTGGGGGGGAGGCCAATGAGGTCGAGGTAGACCCGACGTATAAGGGTGTACTTATCGGCTTCCTTCGTCGGGGCGAGGCCCTCTGCTTCGAGACGTGCCATCACGAAATGATCTATTGCGCTTTGTGCCCAGATCTTGTTTCGGGTGTCAGGAAGTGGGGCGACTATGGGAGGCACGAAAGACCAATGTTGGTCATACTTGCCCCCTTCATTTACCCATTGCGTGATGGTGGCGATTTCAGCATCACTCAGGACGCCTTTGCCCTGGGGTGGCATCCGGTCATCCAGGTCGTCTGTGGTGAGGCGTTGGATAATACTGCTTGTAGAGGCGTTGCCGGGGACAATGGCGTGGTTACCGGATTTGAGTTCACCATGGGCCGCGATTTCCTGGTCGAGGCGTAGGCCACCTTTGCGCTTGGCTTCATCGGGACCATGGCAGGCGAAGCAATTGTTGGACAGGAGGGTGCGTATGTCTTTGTTAAAAGAGACGGGTTCTGCTGTCGCTGCTATAGAAGTTCCAAGCAGGATTAAGATTAGGAATTGTTGAATAAATTTCATAGTGGACAGTATACCTTATTGCCTCATTTAAGGCCGATTAGATTCCCAATCCCCCGGTGACTTCGAGACAATGCCCGTTGATGTAGGCGGCCAGGGGGGATGCTAACAAGACCATGGCGCCAGCAGCTTCTTCGGCGGTGCCGGAGCGTCCCAGCGGGATGAGCATGTTGACCATACCACGGAGATGGTCTGGAATGCCCAGCGGAATGTCTTCCCCATCTACCTGGATGGATTCGCCCTGGGCCTTGTCTTGCGTTAAACGTGTTTCGATATAGCCGTACGCTATAGCGTTGCTGCGGATACCAAAAGGGCCCCATTCTTTGGCGAGGGTTTTGGTGAGGCCCACGATACCCATTTTCGCGAGGCTGTAATTGGCCTGGCCCGCGTTGCCGTGGAGACCGGAGGTGGAGGATACATTTATTATGCAGCGGGGGACTGGGTGTTCCCCATTGGCCATTTCCTGCTTCGCAGCATCGCGCATATAGGGGGATGCTGCACGAATGAGTCGGAAGGGCGCTTTGGCGTGGACGTCTTGCATGGCATCCCATTGCTTGTCTGTCATCTTGTGAATCATGCCGTCCCAGGTATAGCCTGCGTTGTTGATGAGTACATTGAGGATGCCATATTTATTAATGCACTCCTCCATGAGGCGGGGCGCGAAATCGGGGTCATTCACATCGCCCGGCACCGCGATAGCCTCTCCACCTTGCTCACGAATGTCCAGCGCAACGTCGTTGGCGGGTTCTGCATCAAGGTCACTGACCACAACATTGGCACCGTGCTGCGCGAAGAGGCGCGCGGCTGAGGCACCGATACCTCGTCCTGCGCCTGTGATGATGACGGTTTGTCCTTGCATCAATTGCATGTAATAATACTCCCAAAGATGAAAACGATATGATACCCTTAGCGACATGGTGAAGCGCAAGCTGGG
>CALAXS010000337.1 GCA_937895305.1 uncultured bacterium | reverse complement strand
GCAATCTCGTGCTCGCAACGATTTACCCTGTAAATAAAGGTTTCGTAACACTTCGTAAAATTTGGAACTAGAATACTTTTCCAAACTAGGGATTACTGAGCGATAAAGACCTGAATCATGATTATATGCCTTGAAACATGCTAGAATGTCCCGACACAAAGCAGATGTGTTTATTTACCTGTCCCCGGAACGAAAGTGTACTACCCCTATGTCCTCACCCTTTGAAAATAAAATAGATAACGGGCGCCCCCTGTCCATTATCGTTATAGGTGCTTCCGGCGATCTTGCCTTGCGCAAGATTATGCCCGCCCTTTTTTCCCTGTACTGTCGTGATTTTCTCCCAAAAGAATTTCATATCGTGGGCTTTGCCCGAACAACCATGACCAATGAAGACTTTCGCGAGCGTGTAACCAGGCGCCTCACATGTCGCTATACGCCGGAGGCCAGCCGTTGCGCAGAGCAAATGGATGCCTTCCTTAATCGTTGTACCTATGTTGCCGGGGATTATAGTTCTTCCGAGTCCTTTCGTCAGCTTCACTCCGAACTGGAGCATCTGGACCCGGAAGGCAAGGAAAATCGCATATTCTACATGTCGATTCCGCCCTTCCTCTTTCTGGATGTGGCCCATGCCTTTACCGGCGCGGACCTCATGCACCGTGAGGGGGATGCAGGGTGGTCCCGGGTGGTCGTAGAAAAACCCTTCGGGCGGGACCGGGCCAGCTCCGACGAACTCACCGCTTCCATGTCCCAGGTATTCAGGGAAGAGCAAACCTATCGCATTGATCACTATCTTGGAAAAGAAGTTATCCAGAACCTCATGGTACTTCGCTTCTCCAACCTTATCTTCGACCCCATCTGGCATCGAAACATTATTGAGAACGTCAGTATATCCTGGAGTGAAGAGCTGGGCCTGGAAGGTCGTGCCGGGTATTTCGACGAATACGGCATTATCCGCGATGTAGTCCAGAATCACTTGCTCCAAATTCTTGCCCTTATCGCTATGGAACCGCCTATCGGCCTCGATGCCGAACACATTCGCGCGGAAAAGCTCAAAGTACTCCAATGTGTTTCCCCCGTTGAGCTTGAGAATCTCGTAGTGGGGCAATACACCGAAGGGGGCGGCAAGGTGGGCTATCTGGAAGAAGACGGTGTGCCCAAGGACAGTATTACACCTACCTTTGCCGCAGCGGTACTCCACATTAACAACCGTCGCTGGGATGGGGTCCCCTTTATATTACGAGCAGGCAAAGCACTCAACACGAGCAACACTGAAATCCGGATTCTGTTCCGTGCCATGCCCGGCAATATATTCTCTGCTGCCAGCGGACACTTGAAGCCTAATGAACTGGTCATTCGGGTACAGCCTGATGCCCGGATTTATATTCGTATAAACAACAAGGTGCCCGGATTGGGTATGGAGTTGGGGAACAGCGAGCTCGATCTCAGCTATGCCCAGGCCTTTGATGCCATTATCCCCGAGGCCTATGAATCTCTCCTGCTTGATGTGCTTCGCGGTGACCGTAGTCTCTTCATTCCCAGCAAAGAACTTGAAGTAGCCTGGGATGTGTTTACACCAGCCCTGCATGCGCTGGAAGAACAGGGTATCGTCCCGGAGTCCTATCCTCTGGCAGGCTGCGGACCCGATAAAGCCATTGAATTGGGCGAACGCTATGGATTCCCCATCTAAGTTCGGGTATTTTTTTGCTCCAGAACCCGGAAATTTGCTATACTGTGCCCGGTACAAGACCGCCGTTCTGGCGGTTTTTCTATATGTGCCCCACCGGAGACCCCCTCAGAATGAAATCAGTAGACAAGATTCGTAATCTTGCCATCATCGCTCACATCGACCACGGCAAAACTACCCTCATTGACAGTATCTTTAAGTCCACCCAGACTTTCCGCGAAAGCGCCCAAGTCGAAGAACGGGTTATGGACAACAATGAGCTGGAAAAAGAACGCGGTATCACCATCCGCTCCAAGCACTGTACCGTTGAATGGAATGACTACCTTATCAATATTATGGACACGCCTGGTCACGCAGATTTCTCTGGCGAAGTAGAGCGCGTACTCTCCATGGTCGATTCTGTGTTGCTCCTGGTGGATGCACGGGAAGGCCCCATGCCACAGACCCGTTACGTACTTATGCGTGCGTTGCGCCTTGGTTTATGTCCTATCGTCGTGGTCAACAAGGTGGATAAGCCCAATTGTAACCCCGATAATGTGCTGGACAAGACCTTCGATCTCTTCGTGGAACTGGGTGCCAGTGACGAACAATGCGACTTTCCCGTACTTTATGGTTCAGGCCTTAGCGGTTGGCTGGTAAAGGATCTTGAGACCGATGCCCACGAGGGATTGGAAGCCCTTTTCGAAACTATCATCGAAAATGTACCTGCACCTGCGGGTGATCTGGATGCGCCTTTCCTCATGCAGGTGAGTGCCTTGGGCTGGAACGATCACATCGGTCGTACCGGTATGGGCCGTGTCCTCCAGGGGCGCCTCAAAGTGGGGGATACCCTTACCCGTATCGTAACGGATTGGGAAGATCCCGAGGCCCATGATGGTCATATCCCTATTCGTGGTGACAAATGGTTCGTCAAAGAATCGTTTCAGGAGAAAATCGGGTACCTGTGGATGACCCACGGCCTCGAAATCACAACAGTAGACGAGGTTAGTGCCGGGAATATTGTTACCATTGGCGGTGCCAAGGATGTTTTTATTGGCAATACTTTTGCAGCAGCTGGTGCCCAGGATAAAGTGCTCCCCCCATTAGAAATCGAAGAGCCTACAGTCAGTATGTTCTTCTGCGTGAATACCTCACCTTTTGCAGGTCAGGACGGTGAGGCGGTAACTATTCGCCAAATCCGTACACGACTCGAAAAAGAGCTGCGCACCAATGTAGCCCTACGCATCGAAGAAACCGACCGTAGCGATGCCATAAAGGTCTCCGGTCGTGGCGAACTTCACCTGGCCATTCTAATCGAAGAAATGCGCCGCGAAGGGATGGAGCTTTGTGTATCCCCCCCTGAAATTATTGTGCATCTTGATAGCAAGGGAAAATCGCTGGAACCTTTCGAAGAAGTAACTATCGACGTACCTATGGAGCATCAGGGTGTTGTCATTGAAAAGCTGGCCAAACGTAAAGGCGAGCTCATGCACATGCACAACGAAGGCCTGGGCACGGTCCGTCTTGAATTCAAGATTCCCACACGCGGGCTCATCGGTTACCGCAACGAATTCCTGACCGACACACGGGGTCTCGGTATCATGTCCTCCCGATTTATGGGCTATGAATCCTGGTGTGGCGACATTCCCATGCGTAATCGGGGTTCCATGATCAGTATGGAAATGGGTGAAACCACGGCCTACTCTCTGGAAAACCTGCAACAGCGCGGAACCATGTTTGTGGGTCCAACCGTATCGGTTTATGAGGGTATGATTATCGGGGAATACTCCCGTGCTGGCGACCTGCCATGCAAACCCACAAAAAGAAAACAACTCACCAACCATCGCGCTTCAGGCAGAGACCATTCGGATACACTTGATGTTCCCCGCATACTTAACCTGGACACGGCGCTGGAATGGATTAACACAGACGAACTCGTCGAAGTTACCCCCAAGAACATACGTGTACGCAAGGCCATGCTCAGTTCTGAAGAACGCAAAAAAGATGACCGCCGCCGTAATGCAGTAAGTGCCGGGGTGTAGATGCATGTCCTGGCTACGGTCCATAAGCATACTCCTGCTTCCAGTTCTACTGGTAGCAGGATGTGCGACGACGGACTCGCTTCCCCCGGAACCGGGCACTGTGTATTTCACACCCGTACCCAAAGCTACAACGGATATCAGTGTCCTGACCCCACCCCGCAACGCCCACCAGGTGCCTGGCCTATGGCCACTGGACTGTGCCGCTATCCCTACAGTAATCAGTCCCTATGGACCCCGTCCAAAGACGCGGAACAGTCGGACCAGCTTTCATGAAGGCATGGACATCAAAGGGCCACGGGGTAGTAATGTTATTGCAACTGCGGATGGAACGGTCATCATGGTCGGCTGGATGAATGGCTTTGGACGTGTGGTCAAAGTGGACCATGGCAATGGATATACCACCGTTTACGGCCACCAAAGCTCATTTGCTGTTCGGCAGGGACAGAAGGTGAAACGGGGTGATGTCCTGGGTGCCCAAGGTGCATCCGGTAACGCCAGCACGTCCCACGTGCATTATGAAGTCTTGAAAGATGGGAAATACCTGAACCCTACAGATTTTCTACCCGGGCAATAGCACGTTAGCGTTTTTCTCGTGCCAGCTCTAACTCATGCTGCAACCAGGCACGGGCCGCCCTTCGTGCTGGAATATCCCGCAATACCCACGCATCGTTATGATTGCGATAGCCCAGGGCTTGATACGTAAATCGCGCCTTGATACCAGTCGACTCAATATACGCTCGCGTAGCTTCCACACCCGCACCCTCATGAACTATAAAGTTGCCACGCCCCTGGATACGCTTCAATCGCTTAGCTGCTGCATCTCGATCAGATCCGGGATAGGACCACGCGCGGACACCATCGTAATGGCTATACGGCATAAAGGCCAGCCACAGGTCCGCGATTTCGTCGTCATGCAACCCGATATACCCACAGGCAATGGCACCACGACTAAAACCGGTTAAAATAACTTCATCTGGATTGCCACCCCATCGGGAACAAACCTGTTGCACCGTATTCTTGCAATAACGAACTGTGGCCTCCACATCGCCCCACCAGGTGATTTCATTATGTTGTCCGTCTTTGCTCACAAAAGGCAGGCAGAGCCAGATAAAACCTTCGCCAGCCGACAGGCCATAGCCCAATTTGCTGTCCTCAACCCTACCCGTGCTGACATCGTTCCACGCGTTGTTGAAATTGCCATTCCCCGCATACTCCACAATCACCGGATACTGCGTACCCGCGACCCAATCCTTGGGCAGGTACAAGATGTGATGCACATTCGTCCCGGCATATTCTGACGGTGTGATGGCTACCCGCACACCCGGCCGTGGCACACCCGACTTAATCAGTGGAATCCCGATATCCGGCGCAACCGAACGAATGTCGTCAGACGACATAACCACCAAAGCTTCACTCTGTGCTATGGCAGTGCCGAGTAAAAGAAGAAGTATGAATAAACGCATGGTCTTTACCGTTTTTTCTTCTTTTTAGAGGGAGACGCAGTAAGTTCTTCATTGACCTTTGCAATGGCACCCGCCAGATCATCACCCTCATAAAACCGAAGCACGCCCCGCATACGTACCGTTTCACCCGGTGCACAATCGGGGAACACCGGGTCCGAATGAAAGCAGGGACATTTGGAGTTTTCCCAAACCTTGCCGCAATGGGTCCACGCCGTAAGCACATGACGCTTTCCATGGCTTGCTACTGCTACAGGTTTCTCCAGCGACTTGTTATCCCCCGTCTGTGCTTCAAAGCCTTTTGCGCCCTTGGTCAATACACATACCTGCGTACGCAGTCCCGTCAAAGTTTCCTTCGTGCCATTCTCCAGCCACTGCTCCATGGAAACCCCATCCGCTTCGGGCGTCACCCGCGCACCAAAGACAATGCCATTGGGCAGCTTTTCCTCAAACTCCAGCACCCCCTTCTTCAAACGTTCCCATTCAAATACCGGATTCGGCACACCTTGGTCATCCCAGATGGTCGGGATGTGCGTATGGGCCAGAAAGGTCAGGCCCAGATTGCTGAATAGGGCCTCCGGCACATCCACCACAAAATACGACGTTTCATCCCACGGCGCGAAGACACTCACCTTCGTGCCGCGCATGGGGTCAATGGCCCCCTCCAGAAAACCAATCCGCGGATGCTGTACCCCCGGATAAGGCAGTACCTTCACCGTCTTTCCCGTCTCTTTCCAGGCGCTGCTCACGGGTAGAGACATCACGCCGGGGCGTGCCGTTAAACCCGATGCAGCAAAGGCCTCCGCTTCCGTGAAGCCATGGTCAATGTGAGCATTGGCAAACCAGAACCACGCTTCGTCGCTCACGCGTTCGCCGGGCTTTTCGGTTTGTTGGGCGTGGGTGGTTGCAGCGGACAGGACAAGTGCTATCAGCAATAGCGTAATTGGAATCCAATGTTTCATGGTGTCATCCTTTTCTATTGACTGCGCAATGACGATCGAGAAAAACCTTCCTCTCGTTTCCACGTGTATTGCCAGTGTGTCTCACACCTTGGGAATGCAAGCAACAGAAACTACTTCAGCACATCCATGGGAATCTGCCAGGCGCGAATGCGCTCCCGATTCCAGGTATAGGTAATGGCGATGCCATCCTCGGTTTTCACGATGGCGGGGTAGGAAAACTCGTTGCCTTCCGCCGGGTCATCTTCCAGATGGGCGATGCTTTCCCAGGTCTTGCCGTTGTCATCTGACACTGCCAGGTCCAGCGGTGTACGCTCACCCCAGTTGTCGCCTACGGGGTTATAAACCAATAACAACCGCCCATCATCCAGCAACAGCCCGTCAATACCGCTGTTGTTGTTCGGTAAATCCGTTTGCTCCATCTCCGTCCAGGTCTTGCCGTGGTCCTCCGAATTCGAACGCCATACCCAACCATTGGTGCTGCGCAGCAGTGCATGGACCTTGCCAGGTGCCGATTCCCAGAAGGTCGGCTGTATCGCTCCAAGTGCTTTCATCTTCTTCCGGTCATGACCAAAGTCTTCCGAGCGGGTCCAGGTCTTCCCCTTGTCCACGCTGCGGTCTGCAAAAGGCTTCCAACCTTTCAACTCCGTCGATGCCGGGGCCAGCCATGCACCATCGGAAAGGATAATGGGCTTATTACGAACCGGACCACGCCCCCCTTTATCATCCGCCACCAACTCCGTGGGGGCACTCCAGTTTTTCCCTGCATCGCTCGTACTCATCCAGTAGGTCTGCCAATACTTAATCTCTGGCCCAATTTTAAAAAAGAGGTGTACCGTGTCGTCTTCATCGCGAAAGAGGACCGGATTCCAATGAGCGGTATCGTCGACCTTTGCCGCTTTCTCTACGGTACCCCACTTGCCATCGGCATAGTGGCTGTACCAGATGGCCACATCGGGGTTCTTTTCTTCCGTGCCGCCAAACCAGGCACTGAGCAAACTACCGTCTGCTGCCTGCACGATGGTGGATGCATGACACTCCGCGTGGGGTCTATCCTCTTCAAATATAAAGTCCACCGCCCCGCCGGCACCCTCTACCTTCGCCGTAAAATCTTTCGTCGATAGGACTTCACCCTGCGCTGTGCCTGTACAGAGCAGGCCCGCTACCATAGCTACTGCAATAATAAATTCAGCAAAATTACGAATATTCACAAATTCACTCCTGTTGATAAAAGGTCCAGCTCAACCCGGACTACCTATCCGGGCACTATAGCATAGGAATCCGTTGACTCAAAATCAGTGCAGATCACTTTTCTATAAAAATTCCAATCCCTCCTTTCATTCCCGCGAAAGCGGGAATCTCCGCGTCAACTTGCTTAACTCACATCGGGACCGAAGGCGTAGTATTACCAGTCGAATACGCCCGTTTTCCGGAGCA
>CALAXS010000336.1 GCA_937895305.1 uncultured bacterium | reverse complement strand
AATACCAGGTGCTCCGCAAGAACGGACACAGCCCCTCGGAAGCGTTCAACGAAACAGTTGAAGAACTCACCCAGAGCCTTATTCGTCTCGTCGACGAAAATGGTATGGACTGGATGTATGCCAACTGTTCCGCAACTGCACAGCGCGGTGCGCTGGACTGGAAGCCCAAGTTCAAGAAAGCGACCCTGCCCGTATTCAAGGAACTCTACAAACGCGTTAAGAATGGCGACGAGTGCAAGCGCGTGCTGAATTCCACAGGCGGTAAAGACTACAAGCAGAAGTTGGACAAAGAGTTAGCGGAAATTCATGATTCCGAAATGTGGCGTGCAGGTGCGGCATCCCGCTCCTTGCGTCCCAAGACCCCGGAAGCCAAGCGCGTCAAGTCCACCAAGGGCGTTTCCGGTCGCGGCACGAACTAAAATAGACCTATTTGTGAATATAAAGGCAGGTTCCACAGTGAATCTGCCTTTTTTGCATTATGATTGAACTCTAATGTACGCTTCCCCTGTTGACGTTTTGACAAAATGCAGTATAAGTCGTGTATGTGACCCGATTTTTTAAGTGTGTGTAGAATCGGTAGTGCCTTATGCAAACAGCAACGATGATAAAGAGTAGATGATTAACAAAGCACGAAAAATATTGCTTCGGCTTCGCCCGTTCACCACATACCCCGCAGGTAAATCCTGTACACCCATCCGTGTAACCGGGGGTGTGCATGGCTGAGTCCACAGCATTCCGCGAATATGGCCCGCTGGATGGGGGCAACTATGAATTTGGCTGGAAGAGCGATTATCTTGAAGCCCACCTGCTGAGTGACGTAGGCAAAAAGCGATCAAAAAATGAAGACTCCTGTCTCATGCAAACCCCAAAAGAACCGGGGGTGCTGGAAGCCAAAGGGCGTCTTTTTGCCGTGGCCGACGGCATGGGCGGTGCCAGTGCAGGTGAGTATGCCAGTCGCATGGCCCTACAGGAACTCAGCAACACCTATTATGAACTCAAGGCAGGTAATGTGCCCCAGGCACTCCGTGCTGCACTGGAAGTCGCCAACGAACGCATCTTTGAAGAGGCAGAGGTCAACCCGGTCTACTCAGGCATGGGCACTACCGTATCGGCGGTGATCCTCCATGGGGACTGGGCCTATATCGCTCAGGTAGGCGACAGCCGCGTTTATCTTTTGCGAGAGCACAATGGTATTCACCAGATTACCCATGATCACAGTCTGGTCGCAGAGCAACTTCGTAGTGGGCTCATCACCGAGGAAGAAGCGCGAAATCATACCCTGAAAAATCTGATTACCCGCGCAGTAGGCATCAAGGGTTCGGTGAGTGTGGATCTCTTTTCCGTGCAATTGCAACAACATGACACCCTGCTCATTTGTTCCGATGGTCTGTGTAACATGATAGAAGACGATGAAATTGCCCAGCATCTTTCGCAGGGTAGTTTACGCGATGGCTCACGCAAGATCGTGGAGCGTGCCCTGGATGAAGGGGGTACCGATAATATAACCAGCCTGACATTGCGCATGACATCCGCTCCACCCCGCAGTGTCGCTCAGGAGGGTGGTGAGTTGGTGGAGCTGAAACCGCGTGGGCTCATGGACCGTATCAAGCGACTCTTCGCCTGACCGGAAGCACCGTAAATCAATTCTGATCGTTTTCTGAAATCACTTGTCTATGCTCTCTAAGACAAACTATCTGATTCATTCCTGGCTACAAAAAAGCACGTCTACAGCAATGACTGGTGGGGTGGAGTCGTTGCCGTTGGAATACCCTTAGCGACTTCGGCGACGTGGTCCCCGATGCCCCCCCCGGCCTTGCTTGCCACGGGATGGATTTTTTCGTGGCCCGGTTTCGCTATCGTCCTTTTTTCCCGATTTTTCTCTATTTATTTTCATTTTTTGCCCGGTATCGACCAATTTGGCTTTTTCATCTTGCAGGGTACTTACACTTGCGCATCGTGGGCAAATCGAGCTTTCCACACCGGGCCGATCGAGGTAGGTATAGGTGCAAATCGTACACCGCCAGAGATGCTGTTTCTCCAGACGTTCCGCTGTACGCTGAATCTTCAGCTCTGCATAAAGCAGGAGAAAGAGAAAACCTGTAGCGAGGATTATGCTATAGATCATGAGTGCCTGGTTGAGGGTGATCACTATCATAGCGTGTTCTTCCTGGGACGTATGATCAGGGTGGCGGTCTGTAGTGTATCCACGCCATTCTCCTGGGGTGCGAAGCGATAACGACTGAGAATGGCGAACTGTACTTCATCCACCAACTCACTTTCGCTGACGGTGGGGCTATAGACATTGACCACACGGCCCAATGTATTCACCTGAAGCACGACCTCGATAGGCTTATCCAGACTTTGGGGGTCCACGCCCATAAGGACTTCGAGCTTGGGCGCAAAAAGCAATGCGCGCTCCCCCACACCCTTTTCCCAGACGAGGAAGCCCTGGAATCCGGTGGCCGGTTCAAATACATAGGGCTGTGACACGGAGCCATCATTCAAGCGAAGTGTTTCGTTATCACGGCGCCCCAGGGTGAGTTTCTTCAGGCTGGTCCCGAGTGAACCCACGCCCTGAACAAAACGGCCCCAGGAATCCTTGGGTTCTTTTGCTGCGATCTGGTCGTAGAGGGAACGGGTGCGCAGCCCTTCCTGACGCATTTGCAAGCGGTCCATTTCCGCGAATTCCATGGTCGGTAGTTCGATGTCGGGCAGGGTGCCTCTAATCCGAAGTCCGTTGCCTGTGGGTGCGTCATTATTGAAGAGGGTTTCCATACCGCCCAGCGTCAGTTCGTGGGAAAGGCCCAGGCTAACCTGACTGTTCGATTCTGTTGGGACGATATCAAAGGGGAAGTAGACGATGTCCTGGCGGGGAAAATAGATGACCACTTTAAAAATGGTGACGGCAGACAGGTGGAGCAGCAAGGAAAAGAGGAGCGCAAAAACAAAACGGCGGGTCTTTTGGGGAGGACGCATAAAGGTGAAGGGAATGGTCTCTTCGCGAAATTCATCCGGGGCCCCTTCCACATGCGCTTTCTGCTCTGCTTTCAGGACATCCTTGTAGTCGGACCAGGTGGCATGGGCTTCATCATCCCGCCGCACACGTTCGCCACGCTCGCCGGGCTTCGTGCGCCTGCGCATGGCTACTCTTCTCCGGGCTGCTGCGCCACTACACCATACCGTTCAATTCCGATTTCACTGAGCAACCCCATGACAAATACCGCCCTGCCGAAGGGTACGTTTTTATCTGAACGTACCAGCACGAGGGCATTAGGTTGCTTCTCATTAAATTCGCTCAAGGTATCAGTGAATTGCTGCCAATCTTCAATTTCTACATCATCAAAGAAAATCTTGCCTTCGTCATCAGGACCGCCAGACCCGGGTTGAAGCGTTATGGTCACATCCTTGGCTTCCATACTGGTGCTACCTACAGCCTGGGGTACTTCGATAGGGATGGAAGTCTGGACCACGAAGGTGGAGGAGAGCATGAAGAAAATGAGGAGCTGGAACACCACATCGATGAGGGGTGTCATTTCCACATTGGCTTTCACCTTGCGTTTATCGTCGCGTACAAATTTCATGGTTTAGATTTCGTGATCGCCTTTGTGCTGGGTCAACAGTTCGAGGAGTTCGGAGGAACTGATTTCCATTTCCACGACCATGTTGTCCACGCGGGTGACGAAATAGTTGTAGATGACCAACATGGGAATGGCAACGGCCAGACCCGCAGCGGTCGTCAGGAGCGCGTTGGAAATCCCTTCGGCGAGGTCGGCGGGATTCACCTGACCGCGCTTGTTTTGAATCTGGGCAAACGCCTTAATCATCCCGGACACGGTACCGAGCAAGCCCAGCAGTGGCGCGATGTTTGCGCAGGTAGCGAGGTAGCTGAGGTGACGGTCCAGGCGGGGAATCTCGAGGTGCCCCGCGTCATTGATGGCTTCGCGGACCTCTTCTTTACCCCGGTTCTGCTTGAGGATACCGGCTTTCATGATACGAGCGACGGGGGCGTCGGTCTCATCACAGATGTCGATGGCTTCCTGGGTGCGGTTGTGCTGGAGGACCTGGCGCATGGTATCCATGAATTCGCGGGTATCGATGCTGGCCCGGCGCAGGGCAATGAAGCGTTCGATAGCGATGGCGAGACCGATGATGGAGCAGCCCATAATGGGCCACATCAGGAATCCACCTTGTGTTATTAAATCAAAGGGTTGCATTTTTTCCTCCAGGGTTTCCGGGTTGCAATCGGATTATCCTGTTACCAGGGTGCCCAGTCCCTTGGCTGTAAATATTTCAAGTAGTAGGCTGTGGGGCACACGGCCGTCAATTATGTGGGTCTTCCGAACGCCATGTTCCAGGGCATGGAGGCATGCCCCCACTTTGGGAATCATGCCACCAGCAATGACACCACTGTCCCGGAGCTTGGTCACATCGGAAGAACGTAATTTATGTATCAGCGAATCCGGGTCATCCACGTTTTGCAGCAGTCCCGGGGTGTCGGTTAAAAAAACCAGTTTTTCAGCACGCAAGGCCCCGGCAACTTCACCCGCAGCGGTATCTGCGTTGATGTTCCAGGTACCCCCATTTTTGTCTGTGGCAATGGGCGCAATGACCGGAATAAGTCCAGTGCGACAGATATTGTCGATAATGGAAGAGTGCACTTCGGTAAGTTGGCCCACGTGACCGATATCGGTCCCGTCCTCTGTTTCTATCTTCTCTGCGAACAAAAGGTTCCCGTCTTTCCCGGAAATACCTATGGCTTCGCCACCATGGATATTCAGGAGACTGACGATATCCTTGTTCACTTTACCCGCCAGGACCATCTCCACGACTTCAATAGTGGCATCGTCGGTAATCCGTAAGCCCTGGGGGCTGAATTGTGATTTCACGCCCAACCGTTTGAGCATTTCGTTGATGGCGGGACCGCCACCATGGACCACCACGGGGTTCATGCCCACGTATTTCATGAGGACGATGTCTTCTGCGGTACTGTTGCGCAGAACGGGGTCCGTCATGGCAGCACCACCGTACTTGATGACGACGGTCTTGCCTTCGAAATCCCGGATATAGGGCAGGGCCTCGATGAGTACGTTGGCCTTTTCGATATATTGGTCCATATTGGTCATCAGGTTCTATAATCCGCGTTAATGGTCACGTAATCATGGCTCAGGTCACAGGTCCAAAAGGTAGCTTTGCCAGCATCTGTACCGACGCAGACATCCACATGGATGTCATCCAACTGCATCAGAGCAGCCGCGTCGGCTTCATCGTACACTGTTGGCAGTCCTTCATGCACTACTTCCAGGCCTTCGATGGAAACGGAAAGATAGCCCGCATCGAAGTCTGCGTCGGCATAACCCGCGGCACAGGCGATACGACCCCAGTTGGGGTCTTGTCCAAAGAAGGCGGTTTTGCATAACTGTGAGTGGGCGATGCTCCGGGCGATGGCCTTGGCATCTGTGTCATTTTGCGCACCGGTCACGTTGATTTCGATAAACTTGGTGGCCCCTTCGCCATCGCGCACGAGGGCATGGGCCATGTGCGTAGAAATTTCCAGGAGGGCTGCCTTAAAAGTCTCGTAGTCGGGTGTATGCTCTTCGATGCAAACGCCAGAGACCCCGTTGGCCATGACGACCACTGCGTCGCTGGTACTCATGTCGTTGTCGATACAGATACAGTTGTAGGTCTGGTTCACCACCTCTTTGAGTGTGGTGTGCAACAGGCTGGCATCAATGGCTGCGTCGGTGGTAATCACACTGATCATGGTGGCCATGTTGGGCGCAATCATACCGGAACCTTTGGCGATGGCCCCCATGCGAATGGTGCCGGAGGACAGGGCCACTTCCAGGGCGTACTCTTTGGGAATGGTGTCGGTGGTCATGATGGCTTCGGCTGCGGCGAGGTGACCGTCTGATGCCAATGAAGCAATGCAAGCATCCACGCCATTGGCAATCCGGTCCATAGGCAGGGGCACACCGATGACGCCGGTACTGAGAACGCCCACTTCCGTAATGGAAGCGCCGAAGCCCTTGGCGATTTTTTCTGCCGTGGCTTTAGCGTCCTCCATGCCCCGGCTGCCGGTACAGGCATTCGCATTGCCACTATTGATAAAAAGGGCTTGCATGGTGCCCCGGATGCAGACCCCTTCGGTCCACGACGCGGGTGGGGCCTTGAGCTTGTTGGTCGTGAAAGTACCTGCACACGTCGCGACGGTATCGCTGGCGATGAGGGCACAGTCCTTTTTGGTGGATCTAAGGTTTTTGATTTGGGCAACTACCCCGGCGGCCTTGAAGCCTTGGGGGGCGCATACGCCACCTTCGAGGAGGGTCATGGTAACAAACCTCCGAGATGCAGTCCTGTTTTCTCGTCCAGGCCGAACATGATATTGAGGCATTGCATGGCCATGCCCGCTGTACCGCCACAAAGATTGTCGATGGCACTGACGATGATGAGGTTGCCCGTCCGCTCGTCCCTGTACCAGCCGAAGTCGCAGAAGTTGGTGCCCCGCACCTGATTAATGTCGGGTAGCACACCTTCACCCAGCACCCGTACAAAGGGCTCGTTTTCGTAGCAAGCATAATAGGGCGTCGGGTCAAATGTTTCACTGGGCCGCAGGGTGATGGTGGTAAGGATACCCCGTGTGATAGGCGCGATGTGGGGGGTGAATTGCACCGTCATTTTGTGCAGGAGTTCTTGTTCCATTTCGGGGATATGCTGGTGCATGCCCAGCTTGTAGGCTTTGAGGTTTTCGTTCATCTCAGGAAAGTGGAGGCCTTCGCTAAGGCTCTTTCCTGCGCCGGAGATACCGCTGATGGAATCGATGACCACGGGTACATCCGACAGGGGTGCATCCAGCAGGGGCCGTAGGGGGACGACAGCACTGATGGGGTAACAGCCGGGCACCGCAACGAGTTGCGCGGTTTTCAAAGATTCCCTGTACCAGGGTGCAAGGCCGTAGACGGATTCTTCCAATAGATGCGCGGCGGTGTGGTCGGCCTTGTAGTATTTCGTGAAGTCGTCGAGGTTTTTCAACCGGAAGTCGGCGCCGATATCCAGTACCCGTACACCTGCTTCCCGCAGGGCTGCTACAGGGGCCATGGACTCTTTACCGGGCACACCGATAAAAACAACATCGCAGGTTTCTTTGAGGGTCTGGGCGTTGAAGTCGCTGAAGACCACATTGGTCATGGTTTTAAAAGCGGGTAAGACAGCATCTACCCGCTGACCGACTGCCGAGGTAGAGGTGGCTGCGACGAATTCCGTATCTGCATGCAAAAGCAGCAGCCGGATAAGTTCCCGACCGCCGTATCCTGTTGCACCGACTATACCTACACGTATCACAGCATTCTCCCTTGAAGAGCAGGATTATACGCTCTTTGCTGGAAACCAATCAAATGAAGTTATGATACGGCAGGGTATGCATACCCTTGGCGTGGGATTAGTGAGTGAAAGAAGCAATTCTTCTACAGCGTGGGAACCACGGTCTTCAGCAAGGTATCCAGGTCCGGGTGGTGTTCCAAACCCAACTGGGCAGCTTTGCTGGAACCTTGATCATCCAGGGTTC
>CALAXS010000335.1 GCA_937895305.1 uncultured bacterium | reverse complement strand
ATTCAGTCTCTTTTATTCATTTTAGCGGGGCAGAAGCAGCTTTTAGACTACTCCTCTTCACTTACTGCTTTTTTCTTGGCAGCAGCCTTTTTCTTGCTAGCAGCCTTTTTCTTGGCAGCCGCTTTCTTTTTAGGTGCGCGCTTCAAGGATGGGGATTTGGCCTTTTTTGCCGCAATGGGGGCACCGACACTGAGAAGGTGTTCCCCTGTGCATTCATCACAGGTTACGCCTTCTTTAATCTTGTCAATGGCCCAGTCAATAAAACGACGTTGGCACTTGGAACATTCATACTTTACGGCCATGAGGAACCTCTTCAAGTTTTTGATTCTCGGCATCATGCTCTATTAAAGAGTATGGATTATAGCTAAAATGCATAGGGTTGAGCAATGAATGAGAATTTAAGGGAATAACCCGGCTGAATGGGGTTGTTCAGGAGGACAATTTTTCTGTGGTAGCAGCCTCGTCCAGGGGCATGGATTCACATGGAACATCCGGATCATTGCAGCATACGCTATTCCCCTCATCGTCCAGCTGGGGACCACGACAGCCCAGCCTGCGCTCACCCATCTGTCTCCGTGCGAGCAGATGAACCAGGGCCCACACTCCCAGTATGAGCAGGATGGCCGTTATGGCAGTGAGGCTTTGTATGAGGATGGGGGACATGGGTGCTCCAGAAGTGGAAAATGTAGTGTAGACCCACAAGTATAGCGAATATCAGGGTTGGAATTCTTCCCCGACGTGGGTCATCCAAAATAAAAGCCGCCTTCCTGATTCAGGAAGACGACTACAAGTGATTCAGAGTACACCCGCGTTTATGGACAGGGGACCAATACTTCATACCGGATGGTGATGGGCTGGCTTGTGCCTGTAAGTCCAAGGCTTCCATAAACATAGTCAAAGAAGAAGGTCGCTTCATAGATGCCAGGACCCTGACACCGATCGACAGTCAACTCAAAGGTATCAACTTCCAGCGTACTCGCCAGGGTACCTTCATCGGACCCGGCTGTGAGCGACCACAGATTCGAGTTCACACCACCAAGAAGTGTCCAGTTCAGTACAACGCCGGTGGCGGCATGGCTGCCGCCATAGTTGGCCAGGTCAATGGTGACAGTGTCACCCACCGTACCCAGGTCGATAACAAAGGGATTGGTGCTGACAAAGTCGGGTGTACTGGCTATGGAGGGTGCAGGGAATGCAGGGGCGAGGAACTCACTACCAAATACAGTGAAGGTATCGGGGTAGGTGAAGTATTTGGAATCAGGATTCCCGCCATCATATATGGGGTCGAGTACGCTAAACGCGAATTGGAATCCAAGGTTTGCATCCAGAACACCGATAATTTCGATGACCAGGAGATTACCAAATTCACCATAGGTCAAGGGACTACTGTCTGTATCATAGGTAAAGACAGTTCCGCCGCCTGATGCCGTCCAGTTGTTAATGACTCCACCTTCACCCGGGGCGATTTGCGATACGGAAGCTATGGAACCATTGCCGACGGTGATGGGGGCAATGTCGAAGGAAAGGCGTTCGATATTGCGCGGTGTTCCTTCCAGGCGCAAGATGACCGTTGCACCATCATCGGTGGAACGGACGCCTTCGGTATGGAAGGAGAGTTGACCCAGGTGGGTGTCCCCGGCAATGCTTTCGTAATCCAGCTGCGTTTTCTTGAAGTTACCGCTGATTTCGCCTTGGTCGGGTAGGCAACTGATATCCGGTGCAACAATGATCCCGTCGGTCGGATCATTGAAAGTAATGGAACCTTCCAGGGTAACATTGGCCGTTTCGTTCAAGGTTACATAGCTAAGGATAAACTGGGACATAAGATCCCGCGCAATGGACTGGTCACATACATCACTGACTGAATCATCAACGCACCAGCCTTCCAATTCCTCAACAATGGGGATTTGGATAGGTGTGCCAAAGACATCAATTGCACCTGTATTGAGGCTGCGTGTGCTGTAGTAGTGTCCGCCTGTTGCTCCGGCGATACGTACCAGCGAGTCTCCAGAAACTTCATCGCCCCAGCCGACTGACATGAGCCGCACGCGGTTTGCACTCAGGTAATCCGTCACATCAGTAATCAATCCCGGGGGCGTGGTGAGGCGACCATCGGTCACACAAATCAATGCACGTACATCAGCATCATCAAAGGCGATGAAATTACGACGTATATCATCATCCACCATGGTGCGGGCTGCATCAATGATTGCGGGGTACAATTGCGTAGCACCATTGTCCAGTACCTGTATACCTTCCAGACGATCTACAAGGTCGCTTTTATCTCGTATAAAGATTTCATCACGTGTAGATGCATCTTCACCCAAGTCACCGTAGATGGGGCGCACTGCATCGGTGTTCAATCCATGTATGCGATCATTGAAGACAGCCAGACCGATTCGATAGGTGTCCGGTAATGCATTTATCAGCTCTGTGATGGTGCGTTCGTAGACCGCTTTCAGGGGGTCTGGCGCACTGGTGATGGTCACATCATCCACCAGATTGGCTGCGGCTTGCATGGATGCGGAGAAATCGAGGGTAATCAATACTGTAGTGCGTGCCCGTGCAATGTCCTTGATGAACTGACTGCTTTCTGCACGTTCAACAGGCACATTGTTTTCAATGAGCAGGAATTGTTGGGCCAGGGTATCGTAACCACTATCGGGGATATCTATGGCTTGATAGCGGATATTGCGCATTAGCAATACAGACCGTACCAATGAAGGTATCCGCAAGCGTGGTAATGCTGATTCAATGGTGAGTTCTGCAGCTTCTACAGAAACTTCGATGTCCACTGGCGTGATGGATTCATCGGGTACCTGTATACCATCTTCCGTGCGAACCGCAGTGATGGTGAGTTTGCCACTTGCACCAGCACCTACCAGCAAGGAGCGGTCAATAGTCACAGTATGGGGCTGCCAATCTTTTATGGGTAAGGATGTGCCGATACTTTTGCCGGACGTGGGGAAGACACCCAACCAATCCTTACTGGAGGTAATGCGATAGTTCAGTTCGGTTTCCGGGTCACCGAGATTAGCCACTTCCGCGATATCGGCCAGTGCATTTATACCAAAGGCCATGCTTCCGGGTGAGACCCCGATGGAGGCTATTTTGGCTACCTGAATCTCAACAATAAGGGTCAACACTGGATTGTCGGGATCGTTGGTGTTGATAAGGATTTCTGCCTGTGCACCGAGGTAGCTCAGTGTGGAACGGTCTACCACAACGGTAACTGTGGAGCGGGCTCCGGTACCCAGTGAGGCCTGGGCAGGCTGGATGGATGAAATCCAGACAGGTACGGTATTCAGATCAATTTCCCAGAACAACGAGCCATCACCGATATTTTCGATGCTGAATGGTTTGGAGGTGGTATCTACATCAAAACTGATGAAGGGTGTATCAAAGGCATCCACACCATCCGCGTTAATTTGCACTTCTGGTATCTGGGGGACGGTTGCACTGATGTTCACAGTTGCTGTCTGGCCCAGCGCGCCAACAACATCAAAGCTATGGCTTAAGGTGGTGGTCGCGGGTGGTGCGAGGCTCCGGTCAATTTCAATGAGGTAGGTATCGGTTTCCAAGCCTGTAACACTATCGCCAAATACTACGGTTGCGCCAACATCCAAACCATTACGCTCTGTGATGCTGAGCCATGCCGGGAACGCGGATGCATCCAGTACATAGACAATGGTGCCTACACCTTCATTCCATACGGCGAGTAGTTCTTGTGTTCGGGATGCACCAAAATCGATGTCGCCGGGCTCGGCTTTAAGTTCCGCAGGTTTTTCCTTGGCCATGGTGATGGCCAGCGTTTCCGCGTTGGGAACAATCGTCTGCGTCGGAGCAACTGCATCGTCCACAATGTCAATGGTCACAGCTGCGACATAGTTACCGGGCAATACGATGGACCGATCAATGTTGACGGTGTGGGCTACGGTAGCACCACCAGCCAGTGTGCCACTGGCGGGGGTAATGGAGAGCCAGTCAGCGGCTGCGGGTGGAATCTTGATAATGTAATCCAGGGGATCTGTACCCAGATTGCTCAGGTCAAAGGGGTCGGAGTCCGGGCCGCTGGCCGCCAGGAAGTCGAGGGTGTCTGGATTAGCGAGTAATTGCACCACCGTCATGGACACCGCAACGCTGGCATCGAAGCCGCTGGGCGATGACACCAGAACGGAACCATTGTAGGTGCCTGCCGGTAAGGCTGTGGGGTCTACTGTCACTATTGGCGTGAGCGTGCCAAGTGCTGTAATGGGTGCAGTAGCCAGGTCCACGGTGAACCATGTGACTGCTGCTTTCTCGGCACCTTTTGTGTTGAATACATTATCCACGGGCGTGAAGGTCACGTTATACCCGGAGTTAAGGTTATTTGTAACGGTAAAGGTATCGTCCGAGATGGCTGAAATACTGCCAAAGTTCAGTGAAGTGGGGGAGAGGTTAAAGTCACCAATGCGCATGGTCACGGTAATAAGTTCATCGCCGCCATTAGAGGTAATGGTGAAATTTGTAGTGATGGGGTCGGCAGGTGGCCCTGCATAGAGAGAGCGATTCACAGACACATTGACGGCAGTTGCACTGAATTGTGTACTCAGTGTGCCGGATGCCGGTGTAACACTTAACCATGCCGGGAGGCTGCCAGGATTCTGGACCGACCAATTGATGGGTACGGTACCAGGATTACTAACATTGATAGGTAAATTGCTGTCGAAATAGCCAAATGCCAACAGGTTTGTATTTACAGCAAACTCGGGTGTTGATGCATTACTTACCGCCAGATTCACTTCCTGGACTTCACCCGCTGTGGTCGTCACTGTAACAGAACCGACCGTTGTATTGGCAGGTATAAGCCCACGATCCACGACCATTTCGATGAAATCGTTTTCCGTGGTAGTCGTGCCTGAAATAGATTGTACAACGCCTTTGACAGGGGGGACATTCTTTTCTTGTACGGACAACCAGTCCAGTGATTCTGTAACGGTCCATTCCATGGTACCTTCACCGACATTACTGATTCGGAAGGATACGGTATTTTCACCATCACTCAGGATGAGGTTGGGTGGTGTCACAACAAGACTGGATTGCGGAGGGCAACCTGTCAGAAGGGTAACTAATGTCACTATAGATAAACAGGTCATGACCCGTTG
>CALAXS010000334.1 GCA_937895305.1 uncultured bacterium | reverse complement strand
AGTACCGGGATCAGCAATATGGCAAGCAGGTATTTGCTTAGGGGCCGAAAAACAGGGCCTGGATTTATAATTATTCGTTTTCGCATGGGGGGCACAGTGTACTTGTTTTCCCTTTAGTTTTGCTAGTATTTATCGGCCCTGTGAATCAATGGGGTCGATTTTGACGGGTAATGCCCTGATTGTTATTATGGCACCTAACAGAGAGACCCTTATGCCACAACTTATTATAGAACAACCTGATGTCCCCGCCATGACCTTGTCCCTGGATTCCCCGGACACCTTATTCGGTCGTTCGGAGGAGTGTGATGTGGTATTGGTCGCAGATGAGGTCTCGCGTAATCATGCACGGATCGTGTATAGGAATGATCATTGTGTTTTGATTGATCTAAAGAGCATGAACGGGACCTATGTAAATCGCCAGCGCATTGTTGAGCGGGTATTAACGCACATGGATGAGTTGTTCTTTGGTAGTAAATGCCGGTTGGTCTTTCGCGATGACACGCAATCGGGGTTGAATAAATCACAGCAAGCGAAAAGCGTGTCCGATAGCCAGGTCATCCAGAATCTGGACAAAATACGGCAGGAGATGGAGCGTGTGGGGAATAGCATGACGATGATTGGTCGTCACACACCCGCACCGGAGCGTACAAACACCCATACCCCGCCTGTCACACAGGATGATGTTGTCAAGATGAGCCAGGCTTATCGGCGTCTGGAAGCCCTTTACAAGGCTGGTAATGTGATGACGGAGCAGTTTGACCTTCAGAAGCGCTTGAGTGATGTGTTGGATATGGTGCTGGAGGTGATGGAAGCTGATCGCGGGTTTGTAATGTTGCGGGAGGAGTCGTCGCAGAATCTGATTGTTACTGTGGCACGTTCCATGGGGCAGGATCTGGAAGCGAGTTCGCCCAGTATGGGTATTGCAGGTCGTGCTGCCATTGATGGTGAATCAGTCCTTATGTCGTCCAGTGAAGATAATAGTGAATTTGGAATGCGGCAGAGTATCATCCAGCACCGAATCACAAGTGCCATGTGTGTACCTCTGAAAGCGAAGGAGCGGGTACTCGGATCCGTTTATATTGATACGCATAAACCCCATGTAAGTTTTGGGGATGAGGATCTGGAGTTGTTCACTGCGCTGGGTGCGCAGGCGGCAATGGCTATTGATAATGTTCAGTTGCATGATCTGGTCGTGGAAGCAGAGAAAAAACGGCAGGATTTCGGTCGATTCCTGTCTCCTGAAATTGTTGAGCAGATTATGAATGGTGGTGCCTCTTTGGAGTTGGGTGGTGAAAAAACCATGGCAACAACGTTGTTCTGCGATATTCGTGGCTTCACAAGCCTTTCGGAGCAGATGACGCCCCAGGAGGTAGTGAGTTTATTAAATGAACACTTTTCTGCCATTACAGAAATCATCTTCGAGCATCAGGGCAGTGTGAACAAGTTCATCGGGGATGAAATTATGGCAGTCTTTGGGGCACCCTTCAGTTCTGACGCAGATGAGTTTAATGCGGTGAAGGCCTCATTGGCTATACAGGCTAAAAACCGGGAATTGAATCTATTGCGTACCCATGAAGGCATGATGCCCTTTGAGTTGGGCATTGGTATTGACACCGGCTATGTAAGTGCGGGCTACGTGGGGTCACCCATGCGAATGGAATATACAGTGATTGGTGATCGTGTGAATACGGCGAGTCGTTTTTGCAGCATGGCACAGCCGGGCCAGGTGATTGTCGGCCATAGCACGTGGGAGAAGGTGTACGAATTGTGCGATTCAAAACCCATTGGCACGGTAATGTTGAAGGGTAAAGCGCAACCTGTACATGCTCATGAGATCACGCGGATACGCTAAGCAACTGCTGTTCGCACTTATTCGATGGGGTCCCAACCAGCTTCACTGTCAATAAGTGTAGTTTTAATGATGATGGCCAGGAGCAGAAGCCCAACCAGCAAAATGATAATATGGGGACCGAAGAGGCTTATAACGCCGGGTTTTTTCACTTCTTCGCTGCTTTGAATTCCCAGACTACCTTCGGATACAGGTGGGTTGAGTTGTTCTTCGATGGCTAGAGCCATTGTTCTGGAGCGTTGTGCGTATTGTATATGCGCCTTGTAGATTCGTTGAACACCGTTAGGGCCCTTTTCAAAGGTATATCCGTTTTCTTCCCACCCCTTGGACAGGCGTTGTTTACGCAGGGAATCGATCTCACGTTGATATACAACCGTACCACGTAGTTCAAGCTGGGGTGCCTGGGGCGCCCAGGGGGTTTCAAAGTACCAGGTAGGTCGTTGACCGGGTGAAAGATTGACCTCGTTTTCACGGTACCAGTCATCGCCCAATTTAAGCGCCACTACCCCTTGCTTTTCGCCATTCAGATAAACACTGAAGGTGGGGATATCCCCGGGAATGTAACCGTAGAGGTGTGCATCCTCGATGGCGGTGATTGTCGTAATTATGAGTAGCAGCATGACCATGGGTTTAGTATACTTTTCAACAGTAGCGATCACAAACCGATGTCAGGCACAGCGT
>CALAXS010000333.1 GCA_937895305.1 uncultured bacterium | reverse complement strand
ATCACAGATATCAACAATCCAGCGGGCAGTGCCGAGGCACAAAGCAGCATTGCGGTTATGTTCGATTTCTTATCGACCGAAGTGGAAAACTACAACCACATTCCTGGTGGCGCAAACGTGCTCTATATGGACGGCCATGTGGAATTTCATCGTTATGCTACCGGACCTGTGACCCGTGCCCTGGCTGTACTGATTGGTTCTGTCTAGAACGTTATATTCAAGATTAATTGCTTTACCCCGCTGATTTCGATTGGCGGGGTTTCTTTTTGGGGTGAAGCACTCCTCAGCACAAAGTTGTCCAATGGACAGGATTTACCTTGAGCACTTCTGTTCATTGGCAAAAACCCTAAAAGTATATATTCAATATAGCTTTGCTATCTTCTTTATTTAGAATGCTTTAGAAAATTGCACATAATCCTGATTCTGGCCCGGTTTATGCTCCCTTAAGGTGGGTTAATGAATCGGGAGTGCGGTTATGCAGGTTCTCGAATATGAAGCGTTAGACAAGTTGTTAGCGCAGCTTCGTGACGACGGGTATGCTGTGATTGGTCCCCGTCTGGTTGACGGTGTCGTTAAGTATTTGCCAGTAAGCAGCTTAGCGGATCTGCCACGAGGTGTGTTTGACCGACTGGGTCCGGGTCACTATCTCACTGAAGAGACAGATAGTCCGCATCTCTTTGCGTATACCGCAGGTCCGGAAGGGCTCAAACCTTACCTTTACCCGTCTCGTGAGGTGGTTTACACTGCAGTGGGGGATGAAAACGACTTTAAACTGGAAATTCCATCCAAGGACTATCCCCGCTATGCATTCCTGGGGGTACGCCCTTGCGACTTGCATGCTGTTGCGATTCTCGACAAGGTGCTTATGGATGGTCCACATCCTGATCCGGGGTACACGGCCCGCCGTAGTGCAGCATGTTTCATCGCCATAAATTGTAGTCATCCTGCGGATGCCTGTTTTTGTGAGTCAACGGGTACAGGTCCCGGGATGCGTGGTCTTGCTGATATGGCGCTCACGGAAGTGGTCTATGATTCACAACCCATTTATGGTCTGGAATGTTTTACCCCCACGGGGAATACATTGCTGAATTCGGTGGCGCGCAGGGATGCGACTCCGGAAGAGTACCGGGCCATAGAACAGGTCAAGTCCAATGCGCGGGAACAGCTTCAACGGGGTATCAATATCAATGAAGTTCGTGATGCCTTGTTGGCCTATGGCCATGAATCGCATTGGGACGATGTAGCAAAGCGTTGTCTTGCATGTGCCAATTGC
>CALAXS010000332.1 GCA_937895305.1 uncultured bacterium | reverse complement strand
AAAGGAACGGCATTTCCGAGAATAGTAATTTCACCATGGTCATGTTTAAGTAATCCCAGCATTATTTTCAATGTAGTGCTTTTTCCTGCACCATTTGGCCCTAGCAGACCAAATTTGCTCCCACGTTGAATGACCAGATCCAGGCCTTGTACACCATCCTGCCCACGGTACAGTTTTGAAATCCCATCGCAACGGACGGCTTCGTTGGCGGGATTGGATACGGAATCCAGGAAGTGCACTTCAGACATTATTATTTCGCATGGATTTTTCCTTTGCATGAATGTATTAACACCTTAATACAATACTTCAAACTTGTCAACACTTTTTTTTGGATTCGCATAAGTAATGGCTTTAAAGGGGTTTATCTTGTTCTCACGGATTGCATTGGAGTTGTTTTCCCTACGGGAGGTGTCATACAATACGCGATTGCTGTAAAGAAAGTGCGCATACTTGACTTAACTTATCAAGTATGTAATAATTAAATTCTATTTACTATGGGGCAATGGCCTCGATGAAAAGGAATGCATAGATCATGGCCAACCTGATTGAGAGTAATGGCGACCTGGAAGGGCTGTCCGGGGTAGAAACATTCAAGGCCCGCAGTGGCGGTCTCTATAGTACCCTGCCGGAAGATCTGGCTTCGGATGCCCCGAATTTCTGTGAGGAATCCGTGCAGATTATGAAGCACCACGGTTCCTATCAGCAGGATAACCGGGACACACGCAAGGAGCGCAAGAAAGCAGGTCTAGACAAAGACTATCGCATGATGCTCCGCACCAAATTTCCCGGCGGTCGTATCACGGCAGAACAGTACCTCCTCTGCGATGAGCTCTGCGACAAATACGGCCAGGGCGATCTCCGTGCTACGTCTCGCCAGTGCTTCCAGTTTCACGGCGTGATCAAGAAAGACTTTCGTCCGCTGATCTATGACCTGAACAAGCTCGCCAAGATTACAACCATTGGTGCTTGTGGTGATGTGGTCCGCAACACCATGGGCAATCCGGTGGCTGATATCGACGCCAAGTATAAAGATTGCAGCGTGGATCTTATTGCCATGGCGCAGAAGGTGAGCACTGCGACCACGCCCACGACGAAGAGCTATTACGACATCTGGTTGAATGACGAAAAAGCGACGCTCCATGATGATGGCACTGTGAGCTTTGGTGCGGATGTACGTGGCGAAGAAACGCCCGACGAACTCTATGGTATTCAATACTTGCCCCGTAAGTTCAAGGTCGGTTTTGCCACAGACTTTGACAACTCCGTTGATGTGTACACCCAGGACCTGGGTGTTATTGCTGCGACTGAAGACGGCAAAATTATAGGCTATGAAATTCTTGCCGGGGGCGGTCTGGGCTTTGCCCACACCAACGCCAAGACCTATCCCCGTGCCGGGTCCCACATCGCTTTCGTACAGGAAGACGAGGTGCTGGAGATAATCCTGGCGGTGATTAAGGTACAACGCGACTATGGTGACCGTACTGACCGTAAGCAGGCACGTCTGAAATACACGATTGATAATATGGGTCTCGATACCTTTATTGCCAGGGTCCATGAATATGGCGGTAAACCGTTCGGTGTTGCGCGTAATGTGAAACCCACGGCCCAACCCGATTACCTGGGGTGGAACAAACAGTTTCAGGACGGCCTCAACTATGTAGGCCTCTGGATCGAAAACGGTCGCATCAAAGACTTCGACGGAAGTCACCAGTTCCGCTCCGGCATTCGCAAGATTGTGGAGACCTACAAGCCCTCCGTGCGCGTAACCCCCCACCACAACATCATCCTCGCTAATATCAAAGACGAAGATGTGGAAGCCGTACAGGCGATTATTGATGAGCATAAAATTCCAACGGATAAAGGGATTAGCACCCTTCGTCGTCTGGAAATGGCATGCCCGTCCCTGCCCCTGTGTGCCCTGGCCCAGTCCGAAGCGGAGCGCTATATCCCCACGCTTATGGACGGTCTCGAAGCAGCAGGTCACAGTGATGCCAAAATCATTATCCGCATGACCGGGTGTCCCAATGGCTGTGCTCGTTCCTCCAGCTCCGAAATCGGATTGGTCGGTAAAGGTCCAGGCCGCTATGCATTGCACGTGGCGGGTGATTACCTGGGTACCCGCATGAACAAGCAGTTGCTCAAGATGGTTAAAGAAGAAGAACTTGTTCCGACGATCTCTACGCTACTTGATGCGTGGAAGGCTCAGCGTAACGAAGACGAATACTTTGGAGATTGGTCCCTGCGCATGGGGAATGATGCCCTCCTGGAATTGTTGGGTGTAGAAGTCTAGTCCACAGAATAGAGAAGTTACATGGTTGTTGCAGATGTTACAGAGGCCACCGTTGCCGAACTGAATACCAAGTCGCCCGAAGAATTATTTCGTTGGTCACTGGAAGCTCATGGCGGGCATGCCGGTATTCTGACCAGTTTTCAGGATACAGGCTGTGTCATGATTGACCTCATGCAAAAATACGCACCGGGTGTGCGGGTTATGACCGTGGACACCCTGCGTCTGCCCAAAGAAACCTACGCGCTCATGGACAAAATCGAAGCACGTTACGGCATAGAAATCGAGCGTTTCCTGCCGCAACCCGCCAAGATAAAAAAGATGGTAAATCAGCACGGTGAGTATCTCTTTTTCGACACCAAGGCCAAGCAAGAGTACTGCTGCCAGGTGCGCAAGGTAGAGCCCAACAGCCGCGCCCTGAAAAGTCTGGAAGTGTGGTTCACCGGATTGCGTCGCGACCAGAGCGAGTTTCGGGTCGATACGCCCAAAGCGCAACTGGTCGCGCCGGACAGCCACAAGCTCATCAAGATCGCACCCCTCGTCGATTGGACCCAGAAAGACGTGGATGACTACATGGCCGAGCATGATGTGCCGAAAAACGCGCTCTACGACCAGGGCTATACCAGCATCGGCTGTGCCATCTGCACCACGCCCACCCTGCCCAATGAAGATCGCCGTGCAGGACGCTGGCGCTGGTTCAACTACCTCGACGACGACAACAAGGAATGCGGCATCCACGTCGGTGGTAGCGGAATTTAATGTTGCACGTATAGGTCAATTTATAAAGCACTCTGCGATTGCAGGGTGCTTTTTTGCATTACTTAGTGGCAGCAACAACTTCACCCACCTGTCATTGCGAACCGAGTAAAACGAGGTTTGGCAATCTCGCTTGGCCCGGATGATTGAACAGTGGGACCATCGACTCCACCCCGCCCGTCATTGCGAGGAGGCTCCGCCGACGCGGCAATCTCTTGGTCCAGTCGATTGAACAGTCGAAGCGATACTGTCCTTGGCAAGACTAAATGCATTCTCATGTGGAGCAAAGGAACGAGGCTAATCTATTGTGTTAGTATTGAGGTTAGTAAAGATGGTTGCGTTCAATTATTATAGGAATTATTAAATGGATAAAAAT
>CALAXS010000331.1 GCA_937895305.1 uncultured bacterium | reverse complement strand
TATTCATTATGCTAAGGGGACATTGCGTCTCCTTGGGCGCGAAATCCTGAATAACCCGGGCCAGGGCCTGGATATAAGTACATATTCCAACACGGGAAATGTTCAACGGAGGAAACTAGAACCATGAGTAAAAGTGATCTGTCTCGGCGGGCCTTCCTCGCAGCGACCACCACCACCGCAGCCGCAGTGGTAAGCACGCGCGTGAATGCTGCAGAAGTTGTACCCGGCAAAAAATCCCCCAACGAAAAAGTACCTCTCGCTGCTATAGGCGGTGGTGGTAAGGGTAGTGCTGACATCTGGGGCTGCCACAAGGGCGGCGCAGAAATCGTCGCTATTGCTGACCCCGACTGGGATCGCGCTGGCGATATGATGAGTCGTTTCCCCGATGCAAAAAAGTTTAAAGATTACCGTGTAATGCTGGATGAGTTCGGTGAAAACTTCGATGCTTGCACCGTAACCACCCCCGACCACTCCCATGCTCCCGCTGCTTACCAGGCCATGAATCTGGGTAAGCACGTCTACGTGCAGAAGCCCCTTACCCACACCATCGCTGAAGCCCGTCTTCTCGCCAAGACCGCCAAAGAAACCGGTGTGGTGACCCAAATGGGTAACCAGGGTCACTGTGGCGACGGCGTACGCGACCTCTGCGAAATGGTCTGGGACGGCGCTATCGGTCAGGTCAAAGAAGCCCACATCTGGACTTCCCGCCCCGTATGGCCCCAGGGCATTCTGGAGCCCCTGCCCAAGGAAGAAATTCCCAAGAACATGGATTGGGACCTCTGGATTGGCCCTGCCCAGCCCCGCGACTATAACAAAATGTATGCCCCCTTCAACTGGCGTGGCTGGTGGGACTTCGGTTGTGGCGCTATCGGCGACATGGCCTGCCACATCATGGACCCCACCTTCTGGGCATTGAAGCTCTATGAAGCCGAAGGCTTCAGTGTTGAGCCCCTCATGGTCGACTGCATGAACGAGCAGACCGCACCCTTGGCCTCCACCATTAAATTCGAATTTCCCGCCCGTGGCGATATGGACCCCGTGACCGTCTACTGGTACGACGGCAAAGTATGGGATCCCGCAACAGGCAGCCGCTCCAAACAGAACTTCCCCAAATGGCCAGAGCACCTGCCTCAGGTCAACGAAGAGAAGTACTACGGCGACGGTGCCAACGGCTCCTTCTTCGTCGGTACCGATGGCGTGGCGACTGCTGGTGAATACGGCGGCGAATCCCGTCTCCTGCCCGCAGAAAACATGACGGACTACACACGTCCTGAAAAGACCCTGCGCCGCATCAAACGGGAAGACCCCTACCTTGAATTCATCACCGCGATCAAGGAAGGTCGCAAGGCCGTATCTGACTTCAGCTACGCCAGCCTTCTCACAGAAACAGCGAACTTCGGTAACGTGGCCCTCTTTGCCGGTTCCAAGCTAGAATGGGACTCCAAAGCATTCAAGATTACCAACAACGAAGATGCCAACAAGTACCTCACCAAAGAATACCGTAAAGGCTGGGAACTCCCCTGCTAACGCGTAGCACGGTAGCCTGAATACACTTCGGGGCGTTTGGATGAACTCCAGACGCCCCGTTTTTTGTGTTTCCGCTCTAAATTCCCTGCAATTTTCGCATGCTGATTATGTTCCCGTGATGGACGCTTTCATGGATGACGATGAAGCCGATGGCATCATCTGCATTCTCAAGGCTCATGCCTGGGGCCAGTTCCATGGGCGTGTAGTTTTTAAATTTATCCGCAGCGTAGTCTGCAATGATCTGGTCCATCTGGCTGTGGAAGACCTCTACCACTTCTGCAACAGGGGGCGTCTCGGTCCAGGTGCTTGGGTTGGAGCCCTTGTTAAACCATTGCGTGTATTCAGGATTACAGGAATTGGGGAGGCCGCAGCTCCCATAGAGCATACGATTATGGGACAGGATAAGGTGCCCCATGTGCCAGAGTATGTTGTTGTCCAGGCCTTCCGGGATGGTGAGCAATTGCTCTTCTGTCATACCCTGCGTATGCAACGCGGTATACCCTCTACAGATGGTCAACGCCTTCAATAATGCTTTTTCCGCCACAGGAAACTCCTTTGTATTCGAAAAAACGAAATGTATTCTATATCAAGCTTATCAATGGGCTACATATACGGCA
>CALAXS010000330.1 GCA_937895305.1 uncultured bacterium | reverse complement strand
TATACAGCGAAGTTACGGATTTGCCTGAACCATTCATCGCGGTGGGCAGCATTGCGAAATCGGTGCTCTTCATAATTGGCGGCTTCGCGCCCAAAGAGCTGGAGTATGATAACGCCCGTGATGGTCTCCTGAATGAGCGCACTGATGTGGGCTGCTTTGCCCCGAACCATGAGAAAGGAACGCTGGGCAAAGTGGCGGAAGATCAGGCTGGTCAGCATCATAAAAGGCACAGGGATAAGTATAACGAGGGTCATGCGCCAATCCATGTAGGCCATGAAGGCCAGCACGACTATCGCGGTAAGGATGTCGCTGATGACCTGCACCACACCACTCACGATGGTCTGCTGAATTTTTTCGACATCGTCCGTGACACGGGCCATGAGTCGGCCAACCGGGTTTCTATCCAGAAAGCGCAGGGACATACGCTGAAGGTGCTCGAATATACCCAGACGCATGGACATCATGGTCTTCTGCCCCACGATGGCAATCATGACCATCTGTACATAGCGAAGGATGGCTTCCAGAAGAAAGAGACCAGTAATTATGAGGGCCACATTGAGCAGCCCCTGACGATCCGCATCGGCGGCCTGCTGCAACACAGCGACATCGGCCCCGCTTTCCTCTAACAGTGTACGTTCCGGGTTACCCATATATTCGTCCAGGGCCGTCTTCATCAGTAAAGGTGCTGCAATGCTGAACAAGGCGACGATAAAAAGTATAAAAGTGGCAATTATCATAGGAACTATGTAAGGCTTCACATAGTGCAGCAAGCGACCCATAATTTGTGTGTCGTAACTCTTCTGGTGAATTTCATCGTCGAAGTGGTAGGCCTTGCTCATGACGCGTCCTCCAGCGCTATTTCCAGCTGTTGGCGACGATACATGGAGGCATAGAGCCCCTTGGCAGCGATGAGGCTGTCGTGGGTGCCCTGCTCGCTTATACGGCCTTGATCAAGAACGATGATGTAATCCGCATCCTGGACTGTGGAAATACGATGGGCGATGAGAATGGTGGTGCGTTGCGCCATAACCTTTCGCAGACCCGACAGAATTTGTTCTTCCGTATGGGTATCCACACTGGAGAGGGAATCATCCAGAATCAGAATCCCGGGATCGCGCACAAGCGCGCGTGCCAGGGTCAGCCGTTGCTTCTGACCACCGGAGAGATTCACCCCCCGTTCACCCAAAAGCGTATCCAGCCCATCAGGCAGGTTATCCAGGGTCTCGGTGAGTTGGGCCAGTTCACAGGCCTGTAGGAGCTCTGCTTCAGAAGCGTCGGGTCGGGCCAGAAGAAGGTTTTCGCGTATGCTGCTGGAAAAGATGAAGGGGTCCTGTGAAACATACCCAAGGCTGCCGCGTAAATGATCCAGTGGAATTTCCGACAATGCATGACCATCAATTGCTATTTGACCGGATGCCAGATCGTAAGCGCGGGTTAACAGGGATATGATGGAGGTCTTCCCGGAACCCGTCGGGCCGACAATCGCGAGGGTCTGCCCTGCTGGCACGGTAAAGCTGATGTCCTCCAACACATCACGATCACCATGGGCGAATCGGACCGCATCAAAGGTGATCGCGCCCCCCGTTATGACAGCATCTTCGCGCGTGGCATCGGTATCACGAATATGGGGTTCCTCACACATGATAGTGCCGATGCGGTTCATGGCAACTGCACCACGCTGGTAGAGGGTGAGTACATAACCGAATTGCCCCAGCGGAAAAGCGAGCATGAGCATACACACAAAGAAGGCTGCCAGGTCCCCTGTACTCAGCTCTTTGTTGATCACCATGGTACCCCCCTGCCACACCAGGATGATGATGATGGCCCCCAGTACGAGGCTCACCATCGGGATGGCTATGGTCATCACAACAGCGAGCTTGATGTTGGCGCGCATATAACTTTCAGAGGCCTGACGAAATATCTTCATTTCGCGCCCGGCAATCCCATAGGCCTTCACGACCCGGGCACCAGCCAGGTTTTCCTGGGCACGTGAGTTCACGACAGCAAAGCGTTTCTGAACTATCTTGGATTGCTTGTTCATGTAGCGGATAAAGAAAAAGGCGAGGAAGGTAACAAAGGGTAAGGGGATGAGTGTAAACAAGGTCAGTTTCACGCTATACCAGAGCATAATTCCAATGGTAAAAGGCACACGGAGCATGTCGACGGTGCCCTTGATACCGGGACCAATAAATTCACGAACATAGCCAAGGTCATTGGTGGCACGCGCCATGATGTCGCCCGTTTTATTGGAATTAAAAAACTGTGGTGACAGGGTCTGGAGGTGTTGAAAAAAATCGTTACGAAGATCATACTCGAATTTTCGGGATGCACCAATCATGAGGACGCGCTGAAAGTAACGGCACACACCACCGACTGCACTAACGAGAAGCATAAGCGCGAAGTAGAACCACATTCCCTGTGCATCGATTGCATTGTCATCGAGCAGGTCGATTACATAGCCGATGAGCAAGGGGGTACAGATAAGAAGCACAGCGGATGTGGATGTAAGCCCAATACCGATAAGGAGGGGCTTCCAGTAGCGCCGGTTATAGCGCAGAAGGGTACGTAGTGGATGGTCTTTCACCACTAAATGCTTAAAGGTGTAGTCGCTCATACGGGATTTGGATCCTCGCCAGGCACATCATCCCCGAAGGCATCAACCGCTTCAATGGCTGTAGTATGATGACGACCAATGGTGCCGGATTGACGCCATTCGTACCCGTCAATGATGGCAACGAGTTCTTCCGGCTTAAAGGGTTTGAGCAAGTATCCGTCTGCGCCACAACCATGTACGCGCGATATATTCTTTTCGATGGGCTTCGCTGTTACAAAATATACATGCAACCCTGCCAGGGCGGATTCCTGCTTTATACGGCGGCAGGTCTCCCAGCCATCGATGCCCGGCATGGCAATATCAAGGAGTACCAGCCAATACTCCATGCTGCGTAACTTTATGATGGCATCTTCCCCTGTACTGCATTGATCGGTTTCCAGGCCCTCGGATTCGAGACATCGAGTGATAAAACGTACAATCTCCGGATCATCATCCACACAAAGCACTTTGTTGCCTAACCGTCCTTCGCTGGACACACCACGACTGAGTGCATAATGGATACCACTGAGGAGGGTGCTTTTTCTGAAGCTGCGCTTAATATAAGCAGCAAGTTGCGTGCTGTATTTCTCACTTAAATCATCATCGTTACTGAGCAGTACAACAGGAAAGTTGGATGCAGAAGGATCACTCAGAATATCTTCCAGAACCATGCTTCCCATGGGACCGGCTTCAGAATCGACAAGGATACAATCCGGGCTGTATTTATTGGCCAACTGCACCGCCATGGCGGGGAACGCTGCATGAATCACATCCATGCCCTCGGAAAGCAGGAGGCTGCGAATTTGGTTACTCATGGCGCGATCCTGCGTGACCAGTTCGATGAGCAAATGGGTTTCTGTCGGTAAGGGAAGGCCGTCGCTGATGTCTTCTTCTGTACGTCGGTGTTTCACACTGAGCGGAAGAATAAACCGGAAGGAAGTGCCTTCACCTGGTTTACTGGTAAAGACGATACTGGCACCGTGGAGGCGCATAATGTCCTGGGCAATGGACAGCCCTATACCGGTACCGCCGTATTTACGCGTGCTGGATCCATCGACCTGATAAAAGCGCGTGAAAATTTTATCTTGCTTCTCTTCTGGAATACCAATCC
>CALAXS010000329.1 GCA_937895305.1 uncultured bacterium | reverse complement strand
GCAATTTAATATTAGCGTAAAGCAATAAATGCTTATAATATGGACTGGGAGCAAACAGGAGAAAAAACACTCCCCTACCTGATTTCAATTCGACCATACGCAATTTCAGTACCTGTAGTCTGGTGACCCAACACGTCAATGGTGTTGGAGGGTGCATTTCCAGCACGAACCGACGCTAATGTAAAGGTACTGAAAGGGATTTCAAAAGGTATATCCATAAAGTTCAGTGTTTCAGTGTCAGGATATAACTGCACCAGTTTATTTCCGGCACCCTCGCCAGTGATATTCACCATGGCAAACACACGCCCATCGGGACATTCATGGAGCTGGGCCCGTCCTGCCTGGCGGGAATCCGTTCCCTCTACGAGAATTTGTCGTTTGATGATTTTGCCTTCTTTGATTACAACCAGATGGAGCGTATTGAGCAGTGATTTTCCAGGGAAGAATTTATCACGCATGAGCGCCGACTGTATCTCGCGTTCACTGTACAGTATATAGGCGGTATTGTCAGGGGCGATCCAGAGGTCCTGGTTAGAAATAGCACCGCCTGTAGCATCCACATTGGCAATTTCCAGAGGCGTGGCGAAGCCCTCTTTCGTCAAGTCAGGACTCCAGGTATAGTAAGAAATCCTGAATACATAGTCCCACTTTTGCTGGGTTTGTGCGTACTTATACTCGCGCCATTCCTGGATTGGCTCGACAATATCTGTTATGGCCAGAACATGAGCAGCCCTGTGTTTTAGGGCTACATAGGGGTAACATGAACGAATGGGATATACAATTTCGCCATTGGCCCGGGTTACCCCATATTGATCCAGGAGTGCATAGTGCTCTTTGCTGGTTTTTGCATCGATGTTGAGCATAAGCATTTCATGGGATGGGCCATCTGCCGCAAAGCCCCGGTACGAGTGGTCTGTAAAATAGGGTTTTACATTCCAGATCGGATTTACAGCATTGACTCCAAAGCCATGGTCACTCATACCCAGGCGTAACAAGTGTGGGTGACAATCCTTGTATTCCTCTCCTGGACTGGTTAGAGAGTCATTCACATTGAGATACAAGGTAGTATCACCACCTACACCAAGGGAGACCGGCTCCCGTTGTCGATATTCATTGGCCTGTGTAACCAGACGCCAGGTACCATCATTCTCATCACGTTCCAGCAGCCGCCATCGCGTATTGCATAAACGCGGTATCCCCTCCCCCGTCTCCATCTGACTTGCGAATACCCGGTCACCCAGCCGGGCAATGGACGTACATCCCTGGGACCAGAAGGGTCCAGAACCATTATTGGGATTTGTAAATGTGTAGACAGACTCTTCAGCAGTAACCGCTATGGTCTGGCTAATAGCATTAAAACTAAAGGTCAATAAAATGATGAGTGGCCATAATATACGGTGCATAGCTTTTACCTTTCTTTGAAGTTGTGCCCGGTCAGGTTAGCACAATCCGGTGAATGGAACGAAAAGTGTCCTGCTAACAAATTTTACCTGTGCATGGAACCGTGGTTTGCGTGTATTAGACTACTCTGTTACATTGAGGAGGCTTTTTTAATCGGGAGGTCAGAAGCCATGGTGTATTGTCCGAAACATAGCCTGAGTAGGCGTCAAATGCTACAAGCTACGACTTTAGGAATCTCGGGACTGATCCTGGGCAAATCAGCCTACGGTGAAACAGTGCGAGCGACTTCGGGCGATCATGTGCAAGAACCCCTATGGGATGAGGGTCTTACGATTACAGTGGGACCGGACAAGGCGGATGTGGTTGGCCTTACAGATAGAGCTATTCAGGCTGCTGTGGACTATGTAGTCCGTCTGGGGGGCGGGACAGTCAGGATTTTACCGGGAACCTATCGCTTGCGGAATTCGATTTTCCTGCGAAAGGGTGTTCGCCTGTTGGGGAGTGGTGACGCTGCGGTGCTTTTCAAGGAGGCATCCCATGAGACCATCGTGACGGGTGATTCAGACTGGTTCGATCAAGAAGTTACCCTGAAGAATGCCGATGGGTTTCGGGTGGGTGATGGTGTAATGCTGGAAACCAAGAACCCCCATCATGGTGGTCTCGATGTGTTGCGCAGAACACTGGTTGCCCGCAGCGGCAATCGCTTTAAATTGGATAAAGCGCTTCGAAATAATTTCTGGGCACAAATGACGCCGACCGTATCTTCCCGCTTCCCCATGATTACAGCGGAGAATGAGTCGGCCATGGTGATAGAGAATCTGGTGTTGGATGGTAATCGCGCGAATAATGCCAATGTTAACGGAAATTATGGAGGCGCATTGTGGTTTCAGGATTGTGAGAATATGCTGTTTAAGGGATTGGAAATTCATGATTACAACGGGGATGGCATCAGTTTTCAGATTTGCCATGATGTGAATGTGGAGAATTGTCGCCTTCTGAATAATACAGACCTGGGGATTCATCCGGGTTCCGGCTCCAAGCGACCGATCATAAAAAATAATATAGTTAAGGGTTCGAATGTTGGTCTCTTTTTCTGTTGGGGTGTTATGT
>CALAXS010000328.1 GCA_937895305.1 uncultured bacterium | reverse complement strand
AGAATAATAAGCGCCAGCACCGGCTGTATTACCACCTCTGTATCCCTGACCAGCAACACTGGTACCACCAGCATTAACCTGGCCTGCAGTATAACCAGAAGTACCACCACCAGAGCCATCAAACCCAGCCGACCGGATTCACACTGATCTCATGATGCTGGCAGGCCAACTCCTTCATCGAACCGCACAAACCGTAGAAGAACAAGAGGCCGCCCACTACATAGCCCGGAAATTTCGGGAAAGCATTACCGATGTCCGTATTGAGGAATTCAATGCACCGGACAGTTACCCCGTTCTCTTTGCTTCATATTACACCGAGTTTCTCGTAGTCAGTATTGCCGCGTGGTGGATGCCCTTCATTGCTGCGGGCTATGGCCTCGTTGTGTTGGGCTGCTACCTCGCTGAGTATATGGGAATCAATATGTTCTCACGCCTCCTGCCGGAATACCCGTCCCAGAATGTGGTCGCACACATTAATGGGCTGCGGCCAAAGGGCACCCTTATCCTCCATGCCTATTATGACAGCCCGGTGGCCACCCCCCTCTTTATTCAGAAACTACAGCCCTGGCATCGACTGATTCATGGGGTGCTCCTCCTGAGCATGGTCATCATTGTGGCATCCTGCTTTGCCGATGGCTACGGCTGGGCAACCAATCACACTATCCCGGTCGCTGCGGCATTACGCTGGTCAGCCTTGGGGATACTCTTATCCGCTGCCCTCTTCATATTCCTTACCGCCTCGCAACAAGAGCACACGCGCGGTGCCAACAACAATGCTTCCGGTGTAACCGCTCTCCTGGAGCTTGGCCGTCGTATGGCAGCCACCCCACGAGAGGATGTTGACATTTTGCTGGTCGCTTCGGGCAGTCATGGATCCTGGATGTCCGGGATACGTTACTTCCTGAAACACACCAAGTGGAATCAGGGGCAGACTTGCTTCATCAATCTGGAAGCACTGGGCAGTAGTCACCTTTACTATAGTACGCGGGAAGGCACCCTGCACAGCACAGCAAGTGCCAAAAACATGATACAGGCCCTCGAAAAGTCAACTTTCCGTGCCATTCAACCCGCTAAAGTCCGTAATTTTCCTACAGCCACGCAGATGAGCATGAATCACGGCATCCCCTCCATTTCAATCCTGGGACTGGATGATAAGAAATTTGCGGAAAACTGGTATTCAGAAGAGGATATGGTGGCTCGGCTGAATGAAGCACAAATTTTAACCGCTGTCGAAGCCGTTGAGACTGCAATCCGCACGGTCAAAATTTAGCCCTGAATAAAAAAACTTCCAGCCTTCTATCCCCCGTTCCATAGTGGTACTTATATTCCGCTCATACAAGATATAGGGGAAAGTTCAAATCCGACCCGTTAAGACTACTTGACATTTCGCGAGGTCTAAAGTAAACTGTTTACAAGTTA
>CALAXS010000327.1 GCA_937895305.1 uncultured bacterium | reverse complement strand
CCTTTGAGTTATGTGAATATGGAAGACAACCCGACGCTGAAGAAATGAAGGAACTCTTTCCCTTTCTTCCACAATAGGAGATTCCCGTGAATATCCATCGCCTGCCGCTACTCCTGTTTTGCTGTGCCCTCCTGCTACCCGCCACCCTCGCTGCGCAAGACGTACCCATGACAGTTATCAAGACCACGGGAACAAGCAGTGTAAAGACCCAGCCCACCACAGTGCGTTTCCATATATCCAAGGAGTTTATGGAAGACACCCTTGAAAACGCGTTACTTTATGCGAATGCACTTGAAGAAGATCTTCGTAAAGCCATGGTTGATTTTTCTGTGCAACCGGTCAGTGTCACTATCAACACCCCCCGTATCGTCTCCATTCAGGACGCACAGGTATCGATATACCATACCCTCGATTTTAATCTCGTGGGCCTCACATTACCTGATGAAGCAGGCCATCCTTTTGGGCGGCTTTGTGATGCCCTGCTTGCCATGTCCACCAGCCTGGATACAACCCTCTCTGATCCTGAATTTCAGTCGAACAAAAAGAATGAAGTAGAGATGCAGGCTATCAAGGAGGCCACTGAAAACGCTTATCCCACTGCTACAGCCATCGCTGAGAGCCTGGGGAGTGTGATCTTTGCCGTAGATACGGTTGTGTTAAAATCCACGCGATGGCATGTCAATGAAATCAATCAGATCCTGTTGGCTGATCTCAACGAAATGACCTGCACTGCAAGGGTGGAAGTCACCTACGCCTTGAGCAATTAGAACAGGGACAACACCATAAAAAAAGCAGAGAATAAACGGGTTATTCTCTGCTGGGTTTGTCTGTTGTGTCAGGGCTTGTTGGTGCTACAGGTTATCCACTACGCCTTGCGCAAATGCACTACATTTCAACTCGGTAGCGTCATCCATTAACCGGGCAAAATCGTAGGTGACTTTCTTTTCCTGGTACGTCTTCTCCAGGGCTTTCACAATGACATCGGCCGCTTCCACCCATCCCAGGTGTTTCAGCATCATCACGCCGGACAATAGCAAACTACTTGGGTTAACTTTATCCAGCCCCGCGTATTTTGGTGCTGTACCGTGGGTCGCTTCAAACAATGCCAATCCAGTTTCGTAATTAATATTTGCACCCGGAGCAATACCGATACCGCCCACCTGTGCGGCCAGGGCATCACTAATGTAATCGCCGTTCAAATTCAAGGTTGCAATAACATCAAATTCCATTGGGCGGGTAAGTATCTGCTGCAAGAAGATATCTGCAATCGTGTCTTTCACCAGGATTTTATCGCCGGGGTCCCCGTTACAATCTGCCCAGCCTACAGCGACATCAGCGAATTCTTCCTTGACCAGCTGGTAGCCCCATTTCATGAAAGCACCTTCGGTGTATTTCATGATATTGCCTTTGTGTACCAGCGTCACAGACTTGCGATTTTCTTTTATCGCATGATTAATGGCAGCGCGAATCAGGCGCTTGGATCCTTCTTCGCTGGTGGGCTTGAGGCCCAGACCTGATTCCGGTCGAATTTCCCAGCCAAAGCGCTCCATACAAAAAGCACGAAGGACTTCTGCATCTTCACTACCCGCTTGTAATTCCATGCCCGAATAGACATCTTCGGTGTTCTCACGAAAAATAACCATATCGACATGCTGCGGATTCTTCACCGGACTCGGTACGCCTTTGAAATGCTGTACGGGTCGCACACAGGCAAAGAGGTCCAGTTCTTGACGCATGCTCACATTTAAACTGCGGAATCCCCCGCCAATGGGTGTGGTCAGGGGACCCTTGATAGCAACGATAAACTCGCGAATAGCATCCAGTGTTTCGTGTGGAAAATAATTGCCGCAAACTTCATCTGCCTTTTTTCCCGCGTAGAGTTCCATCCAGGCGATGCTACGTTTATTTCCGTAGCAATGTTTGATTGCGGAGTCTAGCACGTGCTGGCTGGCTTTCCAGATATCGGGCCCAATGCCATCGCCTTCAATAAAGCCGATGATAGGATTATCCGGTGTTTCTGCCGTGCCATCTTCGCGCACGGTGATGCGCGCGCCTGCCGGGATCTTGATATATTTATAAGGGGAGCTCACAGCCATTCACTTTGCCTCCGGTAATGTCACCAAACCTACAGAATTTACATGGTCCAACCCGCGCAAGGTTTCCAATGCTTCGTCGCTCAGCGGTTGGTCCAGATTAAACACCACCAATGCATTCCCGCCAACACAATCACGACCCAGGGTAAGGTTTGCGATATTCACGCCTGCCTGTCCAATGGTCGTACATATATTGCCCACTACGCTAGGCTTGTCTTCGTTTTTACACACCAGCATGTGGCCTTCAGGCTTGGCATCCACGCGCATGCCATCGACACTGCAAATCCGGGGATCGGAACCATGGAACAAGGTGCCCTTCAAGGAGAACGTACCCTGGTCTGTTGTGATACTCACGCCGATTTCGAAGCTGTAATCCGAGTTGTCCGCGCTGCGGGTCTCGGAGCATTCGATGCCATGGGCCTTTAACTGCGCAGGCGCACTGACCATATTGACGTTCTCTACGAGGGGCTTCAGAAAGCCGCAGAGAATCCCTGTCGTTATGGAGTAGGTATCCGTAACGCCAAGGTCACCGGTATATTCGATTTCAATCTTTTGTGGTGTGCCTTGTGCATAGAGCGACTGAAAATGACCCAGACGCTCAGCGAGGGACAGCAAGGGCTTCAACGCCTTGCGTGTTTCTGCATCCAGGCTGGGCACGTTCACCGCGTTCACGATGGCCCCGGTCTTCAGGTACTCGGACATCTGTTTCGCCACGTCAATAGCGACCACCAACTGGGCTTCATCGGTGGATGCAGCCAGGTGGGGCGTCATGACAATATTTTCGAGGCCGATGAAGGGATTGTCCGTAAAGGGTTCCGAAGTATAGACATCCAGCGCGGCCCCTGCGATATCGCCATTCTTCAGCGCTTGCGCAAGATCGGCTTCGTTAATAATCCCGCCACGTGCGCAATTCACAATGCGACAGCTATCTTTCATCTGTTTCAGTTGCTCGGTACGAATCAGGTTTTCCGTCTTGGGCGACTTGGGTGCGTGAATCGTAATAAAGTCTGATCGTGCATACAGGGTATCCAGATCCACCAACTCCACTCCCAGTGCTTCTGCCTTTAACTGGGTCATGATAGGATCAAAGCCAATCACTTTCATTTCGAAAGCTTGGGCACGCTTTGCGACTTCGCCACCAATGCGACCCAGACCGATGATGCCGAGGGTCTTGCCATAAACTTCGCAGCCATTGAAGAGCTTCCTGTCCCAGCGCCCTTCGGCCATAGTCTTGTGCGCTGCCGGAATGAGACGACACAGTGAAAAAAGTAATGCCAGGGTATGCTCGCAGGTGGAAATGGTATTCCCGCCGGGTGTATTCATCACTACGATGCCCCGTTCCGTCGCAGCATCTTTATCAATATTATCTGTACCCACACCTGCACGGCCGATGACCTTCAGGTTATCCGCCTTGGCGAGGGCTTCTGCGGTTACAGTTGTACCACTTCGTACCACCAGGCCATCGTAGCCACCAATAATAGCGGCCAGTTCTTCTGGTTTCTGTGGGGGCTTGACATCAACTTCAAAACCCTCCTCACGAAACACCGCCACCCCTTCTTCGCTCAGGTTATCAAGGACCAGAATCTTTGCCATAATTATGTACTACCTCTCGATACGCTTTACTTGCTTACTTGGTTCACGAA
>CALAXS010000326.1 GCA_937895305.1 uncultured bacterium | reverse complement strand
TAAACCAAAAGGGTTACGGGTACTCTTCCCCAATATATGCTTAGTCCTTGTACACCAAACGGATAGAACATGTCAAGGAAAACAGGGGACGCAGCATAGGTAAAATGATAATACTGAAAATAACGACGACCCGACCCCTGAAATATGGTCGCAATATTCAGCACACCCCCGGTAAAGCTATCAGGCCGGGAAGCCGATGAATAGAGCATGAACGATAGAAACCGAAATACCCCAGGAACAGAATCATGAACATGCCTGTGATACAAGGCATGTTGCCTGGTGTCAGTTCACTTCCGTCACCTCGCACAAACAGTGCAGGCGCACAGACCTTTGATGCCTTAAACGACGTCTTCGATCTTTCCCGGCCCAGTCGTTTGCTCAGCATGGACATTCCTCCCGAAGAGCAGGAAAGCTTCCTCAAACTCCTTGCTACCCTCCTTCAACAAGGCATTATAGGTACCGAAACCCGTGACCTCAACGGGCAATCGCGTCAATCCTTTATCAGCACCAGCTTCGCCGATCCTCAATTTCGCAGCGCACCTCCTACACCCTCGACGATTGACCTGCGCGCCTAGTCCATGAACCCGCCTATGATTGACATCCTTCTGGCACAGGTCTAGAATCGTTGTGCATACCACCGTAACAACCTGTAGATTGTGGACCATGACCTCAAGCCATACATCAATGCCTTGCCCCACCCGAAGAGATTTCTTGAACACCCTCATGGCAGGCACCCTGCTGTCCGGCCTCACCGGGTTGAACGGCTGCAGCAAGGTTGAACCCACCCGGCCCAATGTGCTTTTTATCTGCATAGACGACCTCAACGACTGGGTCGGTTGCCTTGACGGAAACAATCAATCCCTCACCCCCAACATTGACCGCCTCGCGGAAGAGGGCATGCTCTTCACCAACGCCCACTGCTCCTACCCCCTGTGCAGCCCCTCCCGAATCAGTATGTTCACCGGACTTAACCCGGCTACCACAGGGACCTACGATAATTTCCTTCCCCTCCGCGAAGCGGCTCCCAATGCAGTAACCCTCATGCAGCATCTTCGCGCCCAAGGCTACTACACCATGGGTACGGGCAAGATATTCCACATGGAAAAGCCGGATCCCCTGTCCTTCAACGTCGAATTTCAGCCCGGTTTCAGGAGTGCCGCTCCCCCCAACCGCCCCGTAAATGGCCTGAATCTTCACAAATACTTCGACTGGGGCCCGGTAGACGTACCCGACTCAGCCATGCACGACACCGCGGTTTGCGATTGGGCCATGCAACAACTCGAACGTGAGTACGATAGCCCCTTCTTCCTCGCCATGGGCCTTTTTCGACCCCACGCCCCCCTCTATGCCCCCACCAAATACTTCGACAAGTTCCCCAAAGAAACCATTCAATTACCGGAAGTCATAGATAATGATCTGGACGATGTACCCCAACTCGGCCGCGATATGGCGGATTCAATACACTGGCACCAACCTGTTAAAAAGTCCGGTGAATGGAAGGCCGCTGTTCGGGCCTACCACGCCTGTGTCGCCTATGCCGACGCTCAGGTCGGCCGTATTCTCGACACCCTCGACCAATCACCCCACCACGACAACACCATCGTTGTACTCACCTCCGACCACGGCTGGCACCTCGGCGAAAAAGAACGCTGGCATAAAGAAACCCTCTGGGAAGAAGCCTCCCGCGTTCCTCTCATCTTTAAAGTCCCCGGACTGACCCAGGCCAACACCCAAAGCGATGCCCCCGCCAGCCTCCTTGATTTGTACCCCACCCTCGTCGATCTTTGTGATGCACCCCAACGCCCGGAAATTGAAGGGCGAAGCCTCCTGCCCCAACTGAAGGATCCTGCTGCGAAACGAAGTGAACCCGCACTCATCACCAACGGCGAAGGGAACTACGCACTCCGCGATAGCCAGTGGCGCTACGTACGCTACGCCGACGGCACCGAAGAACTCTACGACCACCAGACTGATCCCAACGAATGGACCAATCTCGCAGACTCACCCGATCATGCGGCCACTAAAACCAGACTGGCCCAATGGCTCCCTGTGCATTAGGCGTTTTCAAACAGCTTCCGCGCCGCTTCCAGCTCTTCCGGTGTGTCCACACCCACACTGCGATACACCGTATCGGCCACCGCAATCGTATACCCGTTCTCCAGTACCCGTAACTGCTCCAGACACTCCAACTGCTCCAGCGGTGTCTGTGCCATCCGGGCATACTGCTGAATAAATTCACGTTGATAGGCATACAGCCCCACATGCTGCCAATGCACCGCCCCTGTCATACCCGCCGGAACCCCATCGCGCACATAAGGTATGGGCGACCGTGAAAAATAGATGGCATGTCCCCGCGCATTACAAATTACCTTCACAATGTTCGGGTCATTGATCTCCTTCGGATCTGTCAAGGCATGACGCGCAGTAGACATGGCTATAGACGGATCATCCAGTAACGGCTGAATCACCCCGTCAATGGTAGCCGGGTCAATCAATACCTCATCTCCCTGTACATTGACGATCACATCCGCCTCCACCGATTCCACCACCTCCGCAATGCGATCCGAGCCCGAAGGATGATCCGCACGGGTCATCACCACAGGAATATCGTATGGTGCCAGCGCTTCTGCTATCCGCGCATCATCCGTCGCCACCAATACCTCATCCACCAGGCTGGCCGACTTCGCACGCAAATAGGCATGCATCACCAACGGCTTCCCCGCCAACATCGCAACCATCTTGCCCGGAAACCGTGTGGACCCATACCGTGCAGGCACCACCGCAAGTACTTTTTTTGATGAAGAAGACATAACACGAAACCCCTTGATGTATTATTAAAAGCCCGAAAGGTCTCAATCACACCTGTCATTGCCACACCTCGTTAATACTCGGTTCACAATGACGTGCTTTTTAAGACAAAGATTAAGTTAGATATTTTATCTTGGACAGCAGTGTTAAATTGAATTACCCATTTATGATTGATACGGTACACACAGCACCCATACAAGGATACCACGGTGAGAACGACCAAGCCCACAATACACAGCACCCTGCACACTATCCTGATTCTGTGTAGTGTTGCGACTGCAATGATTGCCGAAGCCCAAGCCCCCGAAACCTACACCATCCAATCTGGCGACAGCCTCTCTGTACTCGCTAAAAAATTTAACTGCACCGTCGAACAGCTCGCCCAATGGAACAACATCGAGGATCCAGACCGTATCCGCGCAGGAAAAACGCTCACCCTGTTTCCTTCTGAAAGTACGATAGCACCCGATGTGGAAACCTCCGCCACTCCAGAACCGGAAACGCAGAAAATAGTTTCCACGGCCCCTGAGATAAAGGAAGCACCAGGTACCACGGGCACCATAAGGATGGGCGAATTTGAAGGTGCTGTGTTTTCTGCTAATGTCACCATAGAACCCGCAACCGAAGCAGATCTGCCCCCCGGCACCCTGCGAATTACGTTACCGCCCATGGAGCTGCCTCAAAAAAGTTCAGAAAATGTTAATGTAGTTCGTTGGCAGATCAATACCCCCCTGCGCGCACGTGACACCCAACGTGCCACCCTTCTCCTCTGGGCACCCGAAAATGTGGATTGCGAAAATAACCTTCACGTTACACTCGCCACCGACAACTATCCCGACCTGCCCACACCCACAGAAAGCACTACCTACGTGGTGACCACCCTCAGTACCACACCCCAGAAGATCACGCTCAAAATGTTGCTCAAGAAAAATCACCCCGGCACCTACCTCCAACTGGAGTGGCACGGCGACCACCCGCTCACCCTCTACGCCCTGCCCAAGCTGGACGATTAAGGCTCAACTCACCACATCCGGCTGTGCTATCCTTTCCCCATGAACGCTCTCATCCTCGAACAATACAAAGAACTCACCTATAAAGACGTGCCCCGGCCCACGCCCGGCCCGGACGACGTTCTGATTGCCGTGCAAGCCTGCGGTATCTGCGGTAGCGACGTCCACGGCTACGACGGCAGCACAGGCCGCCGCCAGCCCCCCATCATCATGGGCCACGAAGCAGCAGGCACCATCGTTGAAACCGGATCCAACGTAAACGACTGGTCCAAAGGCGACCGCGTCACCTTCGACTCCACCCTCTATTGCGGACACTGCCATTTCTGTCGTAAAGGCCAGATTAATCTTTGTGATGACCGACGCGTCCTTGGCGTTTCCTGCGACGACTATCGACAACACGGTGCCTTCGCCGATTTCGTCGTCGTACCCCAGCACATCCTCTATGCGTTGCCTGATGGCCTCTCCTTCGCTCACGCAGCCATGGTCGAGCCCGTCTCCATCGCCTTCCACGCCGTCCGCCGTACCCCCATGGCCCTCAACGATTCCGTCATCGTATTCGGTGCAGGCATGATCGGCCTCCTCACCATACAGGCCCTCCGTCTCGCAGGCTGTGGCACCCTCATCGCTGTTGACCTGGACGACGACAAACTCGCCCTCGCGAAAACCTTTGGTGCCGACCACGGCATCAACGCCAAAGACGACACCCTCATCGAGCAAGTCCTCGCCCATACTCATGGTCGCGGCGCAGACCACGCCTTCGAAGTCGTCGGTATCGCACCCACCGTCGCACAAGCCTTCCAGTGCGTCCGTAAAGGCGGCACCATCACCCTCGTCGGCAATCTCGCACCCACCATCGACTTCCCCCTACAGGCCGCTGTCACCCGCGAAATTACCCTCTACGGTTCCTGCGCCTCCAATGGCGAATACCCCGCCTGCCTCGACATGATGCAACGGGGTGCCATCAACGTGGCTCCCCTCATCAGTGCAGTGGCCCCGCTATCACAAGGGGCCGACTACTTCGACCGCCTCTATAACGCCGAGTCCGGCCTCATGAAAGTGATACTCACCCCGGACAACAACACATCGGAGACGTCCTGAAATGTCGCAATTCGATCTCACTGGAAAAGTCGCCCTCATCACCGGAACCAGTCGTGGCCTCGGTCAATACATGGGCCGTGCCCTTGCCCGTGCCGGAGCCGACCTCATCATCACCAGTCGCGATAAAAATAACCTTGCCCTCTTTCAAAAAGAAATCAAAGCTCTCGGCCGCAACGCCTTCCCCGTCGAACTCGATGTGCGCGACCACGACTCCATCCAGAACGCAGTCACCACCGCCCATGACCACTTCGGCCACATCGACATCCTCGTCAATAACGCAGGCTGCAACGTGCGCAAGCCCTCCCTCGACATCACCTGGGACGACTGGAATCTCGTTCTCGAAACCAACCTGCGCGGCAGTTTTTTCGTTGCCCAGGCCGTCGCCAAAACCATGATTCCCCAAAACTACGGACGAATCATTAACATCGGCTCCGTCACCTCCGTCTTTGGTTATGCAGGACTCGGACCCTACTGCGCCAGCCGCGGCGGCACCAAACAACTCACCATGTCCCTCGCAGACGACTGGGGTAAACACGGCATCACCGTGAACTGCCTCGCCCCAGGCTGGTTCAAGACCGCCCAGAACAAAGTCCTCTACGAAAACGAAGGCTGGGTCGAATACCTCTGCGACCGCATCCCCCTCAACCGTCCCGGCCAGCCCAACGACCTCGACGGGGCCATCGTCTTCCTCGCCTCCGATGCCAGTGAATACATCACCGGACAGACCCTTCTCGTCGACGGCGGTATCTCCACCGGGGCGACCAAGGCGACGCTGGACACCTAGCAGCCGCGTGTTAAAATTGAAGTTGCGCCCGTAACCAGGAAAACGCCAGCATTCGCCCCCCCTTGGAAAACGAATGCTTGCCCGGTGTCAGATTGCCGCTGAATTTGTCTTCGGCATCATACAACGCATACACCCCCCGGACCTGCTTGTACACCGACGCCAGATTTTTGGTGTTCGGAAATATGTCATCATCCAGTGTGGACCAATTAAAATAAGGCCGTGGTGCAAGACACCCGATAATCTCGTGCCAATCCAGCGGTGCTGATGAAATATCCTCCACGTAATAACCCAGTCGCGGCATCAATGCTGTCAGGTGACTCCATCGATCCGGTCTTGGATCACCGCGCAAGGTCGTGAATCCGCAACTGGCGATGACCGCTGCAATACGCGGCTCATGAATAGCGGCCATAATTGACCCATAAGCGCCATGAGAATGACCCATAATCCCTATCTTGTTTTTATTCACGTCCGGGCGCGTTTCCAGATAATCCACAATACGACTCACATCCCAGTTCATCTTACCCATGAACGACCAATCAGGATGTTTAAGGGAAAAATCATGGGCATCCGCATAGGGTTGTGCACCCGCCGGAATGCGTTCCCCGAAACCAATCACATCCGGTGCAATGCAGATTACCCCTTGCTCTGCCAACTCCACCGCAAATGCCATGTCAGGGTCACCCTCAATACCCACAGCCTCCCGCTTCCCCTGGGCCACCGTCTGATGCAGCACAATCATGGCTGGTGCAGGTGAAGTTACCAAGGTGTGGGGCAACAGAATATAAGCGGGTATAGGGTCCCCGCGCTCCCCGGGAATATGTACACGTAACCGGCGGTAAAGTGCCAGCTCCTCATCCTCCAGCACCTCCAGTGACCCCTCACCCTGCGCAATCGATGTAGGCTGCCCCAGAATCTGCTTCAACGTATCCAGAATAAGATCCCGCTTGTCCTCCCATTCTTCCTCGGTCTCAATGGGGGATTCCACTCCCGGCGCATACTGTAACAACGGATACAATTCGGCACGGCCCGCCTGGTCTGTATCCAGCAGCAACTTCGGCTGCTTCGTCATCTCCTGCCAGGTGTTCCAGTCAAATCCCGGCCACGCCATGGCATTACCGCAAAAGGCCAACATCATCACCAACCCCACCGGTATGAATCCCCTGTGCTGTTTCATCTTCGCCCTCCCGGCGCTTTTCAATAGGTGCTATTTACCCCAGTATAGGCTTCATACACCAAAAACAAAAGTAAAAGACGCAACATAGGCAACAATCCACATTTTCAGCCTATGGGACCAAGAGATTGCCGCACCTCGCTCCACTCGGTTCGCAATGACGTGATAACATGCGTCATTGCGAGGAGGCTCCGCCGACGCGGCAATCTCTTGCTCGCTATGGTTTTGTAGGGGAGATAGAGCATATCAACTTTTAAGCATTCTATTATTTTCCCAAGTCCACCTTTACATCCACGGTCAAATCCTCCACCTTGTTTTCCACGGTATGCTGCCAATCCTCCGCGGTCGGTGCCACCGGATACTGCATGCCCCGTTGCCACGCGCCCACAATCCAGTACCGCAAGTGATAGCCCGGCGCGCCGGGATCTGCATAACGGGCATGCACCCCCGTCTTCAGTTTTTGTTCATGGCCCAACTCCAACGGCTTATTGCCGTGCGTCGCCTGGTCAATAATCACCGCCATCCCAATCTCACCAATGTCATCCCCCTGTTTGCCCCAGGTGCCCATATACCCTGCGCCATGAAAGGATTCGCCTACATGCTGCAAACCAATTCCCAGTTCCGGGTCGTTCAGGCCCTCTGGTAAGCGCACCTGAATCTCGCTCTCTTCACGTCCCGCATAGATAAAGCCGCGAATCAATACCGCTTTCTCCGGTGACTCAGGAATCACATTCGTCGCCACCATCTCCACAGCGGCACGTACCGGACCCGACCCCAAAACCTTGTACTCAAAGCCCACCGTGCCATTCCCCGCCGGACTTTGCACGGGTAAAGTCTGGCCATCGGTATACAAGGTCAATCCACCAAGCCCACTCGTTTCCCCCACATGCAGCGCGTCCATACCCCAATCCTGCTGCGCATGATAATTTACCCCCTCCAATGGAAAGACCAGACGATCCTCCGGTGCCAACAGACGATGGTATTCCTTGCCGAAGAAATCGAACTGTCCCGTGTACGCGCGAAAGGCCCCTGCGTCGGATTCCCACGCCACGTATGCCGGGTTGTCCAGCACAGCGTTGGTGCGTATCGGGAAGTCGTGGGTCGCTTCGCCGTCGGCGTAAAAAATGAAGTACCGGGTAGTTTTACCGCGTAGGTCCGCCATGAAGGACAAGGTTTTATCCGGGCCAAAATCCCAGTCGTCTACTTGGTGAGGGATAACGCGCCAATCTAAAATAAAGTCGCCATCAACAACCACACAGTTCTCTGGATTGAATTCTTTGTCAATTTCCTTTAATGCATCAACCGAAATAGTCACCGG
>CALAXS010000325.1 GCA_937895305.1 uncultured bacterium | reverse complement strand
GGCGGTCATGAATGTTACCGGAATCCGTTCCAGGTCGATGCGCTCGCGCAGCCTGAGCAACGTCGTCGGGCCGTCCATGCCCGGCATCATCACGTCCAGCAGGATGAAGTCGGGGGCGAAGGCTTCGACTTCCTCCGGGGTGGGTGGCAAACCGATAAGATCATAGTACAAGCGACGCACCAGCGTTCTCTTATTCGCATAGGGTGCAGGCGTTATGCCCGCCGCTTGCATACGACTATAGACGAAGTGGTCTATGGGATTCCTGGACCAATTGTCATTTTCGTCGTACGGAATTTCCGGTTGGGACAAGGGCTGGATGGCCCACCATTCATGGGCTTCCGTTGCTATTTCACTATGCGCGTCAGCATGGGCGGTCATGGAATAGAGTCCGGCTAAAAACAGTACCGCAGCCAACACACGGGGAAGGTGTGTCCGGGTACGGTAAATATTTAACAATGGACCAGACATCAATAAACGCTTTCCCAATCGATTTCAGTGTAAACGAGATAACGCTGATACATCGGCGAAATCAATTCCAATCATTGAGAATACAACGTCAAACGATGGGGGTCAACCATGTATACAAGCTAAAGCTTGTGTTCATGGGGCCGGGGATAGAGCCTGCTGCGCCGTTAACCAATGCAGCAACCGGGTTTCTATTGCTACCGTATTGTGTAAACCTGGTGTTATGGTGCCTAAATCCTGCGCTGCGATTAATTGACGCGCCCGAGTATCCAGGCGCAGGGCTTCACCTTCCGGTTGTGGTGCAGCCAACGAAGGCGGGACAGCGACACAGTCCCAGGTCCAGGATCCGAAATCAAGGGCGTAATTCAAAATCCAGCTATAGGATTGAATATAGGTCGACAGGCTATCGGCTTTTGCTGTAGGGGGTACCGCGATGAATACCCAGTCTGGTTTGGTAGCGCGAACCCCCTTGGCATAGGCCTCGATTTCTGCAAGGGATTGGCCTTCAATAGGCCAAGTCGTCATCTGTACGTCGGCATGGGGCCAGAGGGATAGAATCGCCGTCGGCAGCAGGGTGTCGTAGGGCGGCATGGCCAAAATCCTGACCGGTTTGTCCGCATTCAGGAGCGCCATGCTGTGGGGAATAGCTGCTTCGGGTGCTGCTACCCGGGACAGGTCAACGGGATAGCCAAGTATACTTTCCGCCATGGTTTCCGCAATCAATTTATGACCATCCATATTGGGATGGATGGGGTCACTCATAGTAGAAGCCCATGCCATTTCATCCGCAGTACGCAAGGATTCATAGACCCCGTAACAATCGGCCAGGGGCACATGCTCTGCTTCCGCCACTTCATGCACCACAGCAACATAGGTTTCCAGCGTGGCGACAGGGCGACCGGGGGTATCCCGGACCGAGTTAGGGGTGCACAGCAAAACCTCGGCACCGGCATCACGACATTGCTGAATAATGTTGGTGATATTCTTGCGGTAGTCTTCCAGCGGCACACGGGTCATATCGTTAAGACCGAACATGATGGTGACCAGATCGGGCTTCTTCGACAGCACGTCCATTTCTATGCGTCGCAGGGCGTCCACTGAAGTGTTGCCACTGATACCTGCGTTGATAGCATTCACATGCACCCCCGGAACAGCGCGTTCCAGCGCGATGTCCAGCATATCGGTATAGGCCCTGCGACTCCCGGTATGGTAGTACACCCCCGTCACACTGTCGCCAAAACACACGACTACCGGGTCGCGCTCACCCGCTGTCAGTACGGCCTTGAATCGTGGGGTGGCACCTTGTTGTGCTTTGATACGCGCCTGCCAGGCAGGATAAGTGTCGGTAAGAAATTCCTCGGGCCACACGCCGTACCAGGCATACCCCGTGCGGCGCTCGTGATCTACCTCGGCAAAGGTTTTGACAATAGTCCCGTCGCGACGACTGAAAAGGGGCTCTTGCTGTTCCAGGTCATAAAATCGTGCCCACAGGGTCGGGGCAGATTCATCCTTAACGACAACCTTGTCCAATGTTGCGGTAAAATTCTCGTATCGGATGGCGTCGATTTCGACTGATGCAAGACGTATACCCTCAATGCGCACCTTATCCAGCCAGGCTGCACCAGCATGAATAGCCTCAATTGTGGCCTTGTCCGGATTGGGCAACTGCATAAGAAAGTGAAGTATATCCACACTCTCACGAGAACAAATGGAAGCATGCTCATACCTGCGGGCCTTTATCGGTGCAAAGGTAGTGTGATCGTGCTGTTGACACCAGGCTGTCTTTGTACCATTGACTTCTATCTGACATGCGAGAACACAGTCCATGGCTTTGGCCAGTGCATGGGTTGCGTTGGCCCTTCGGGCATCATCCAGCCAGGCAAAATACGCAGCACCCTGATTGATTTCCAGCAGGAGTCCCATGACACCGGTCATGACATCATCGTTAAAGGTAATGGCATCCACATCGGTACCGCGCCAGCCGCCTGAAGGGTGTTGTGCTGTTAATAAAAAATCCAGTCCGCTTTCCGCTGCCCTGCGATAGCGCGAATCCCGACTTTGCACATACGCCTTGGCCAGATAGGCTATCTGGGGATAAGTGCTGTGATTATCAAAAGTGCTACGCTTGAGAATGGGTCCGTGAATTTCACGCACCACAACAGGATCAATGTCGGCGAGCCAATCCAGATCCTTGGGCCACCCCCCATCTTCGTTCTGAAATTCGAGAAGATAGTCCGCAATCGCCACAATGTCGGAAGCTTTAAAACGGGGATCATTACGGTCACGACCCCGTTTCTTCTGCCAGTGATTG
>CALAXS010000324.1 GCA_937895305.1 uncultured bacterium | reverse complement strand
CCCTTCAATGTTACCCCGGTCCGCTACCGATTCAACTAGAACCTGAATCCCCTTGATGCTATTGCCACGCTGTACGACCAGAGGGTCATTTTTTGCCCGTTGTGGCTTTGCCCCCCCATCCACCTCAAACAAATACGTTGCTTCAGCCACCGCAGCAAAGAAAAACGTGCCATCTACTTCGGTCGCTATCCAATCTGGTGCAGAAATTATGGGGGTGAGTGGCGGACCTTTAAATTCTTTCTTCTCACTAAATATCATGCGAATCTTGGTTTCCCCAAGACGATTCCCATGGGTATCAATCAGATGTCCCGACACCGTTGACTCTGCTTCCAGAACAATGTCGACGCCCTCCATGATGTCCCCGGGTGCAACCGGAAGCGTAACGCCCCTTTTGCGAAATTTTAGCTCAGCATATTGGGGTGTAGTCTCCATGACCTTATGAAACTGTTCCCAAAACCGGACCAGTTGCTCCTGCGGTGCAGGTGCGAGCACACCCGCAGAGGCATAACCCACCGCTTCGGCCTGCACGGTATAGGAGTTTCCAGTGTTTCCATCCGCGCCTCGCAATAAAGCACCCACCCCCTTAAACTCAACAGGCCGAAGCCCCTCGATGCGATAGTGACCATCACCATCCGCGACCGTGCTTAGGGTCTTGTGGATGGGCGATTCGTATCCCTCATCAATGCGGGTAGGGGGTATAGCCGAAACACGCGCATTCGCTATGCCCCTGTTTTTGTGATCCGTGATCTGTCCCATGACCGTCACCGCATCTGCATCTATGGTGATATCAACCCCTCCACGTTCTTCATCCTCACCCACCCTTACTTTATTTTTAGGGCCTACCGTCATTTGCACAGCATCCGGTGGTGGCGTAGCTTCCACTTCATACCATCCAGGCGCAAGGTCCTCAAAATGATAGGTCCCCATTTCATCGGAAACCGTTTCATGACGACGGCCCCCACCTTTTTTGCTAAGCACCAAATGAACCCCCGGGTAAGGCTGTAACTTTTCCGTGGCCAAGGACTCAAATGCTTTCTGCATTTCAGGTGCGGTTTTCGCATTGGCAAGTGCCAGCATCGCCGTGTGTTTGCCTTCGGATTGCCAACGACGCCTCTTGGAGAACACAGTGCCCGAAATCGAAGACGTGTTTGTATTTACAGTAGGTTCAATCTCGGTATTGGCGGGTGAAACTTCTGTGTTCTTTTCTGGTGCGAGTTGGGGTTCTTCCTCTTGCACAATGTCTGTTGGTCTGTTTTCAGCGGAGCCGTCTGACACTTTCAGTTCAGGCTGCGAGTACCAGTTCCACCAGCTGAATCCTGAAACGACAATAATCAGTACGGCTGTAGCCAAGCCAACGATTACAGCCATTCCGCTTCCGGCTCCCACTCCAGTCACAGCTACAGTGTCACCTTGCACACTAATTTTTTCGAGTGACTGCATAAGCGAGGCGGGCATGGGATCGGCTTTTGCCAGCTCAGCCATCAGTAGCGTCGCCAATGCCACCGACGAAACAGATACACCTCGTGTACGGAGTGCTGCCTCAAGCTGCGTTAATCCCCGCTGAATTCGATTGCTAACGGTCCGACGCGGAATGCCCAAGGTACGCGAGATAGCAGCATGAGATTGGCCATACAAAAAGTGCGCCACGATTGGCGTTCGGACA
>CALAXS010000323.1 GCA_937895305.1 uncultured bacterium | reverse complement strand
AGATACACCATGGACCAGCTCAAATTCTTAATGCCCTATGGGATAGCTGTGATAATAAAAGCCTATTCCTTGGGGATACGCAACACCGTTATATTTCCATCACCGCCACCACCACGCAGATAGCGAAGTAACAACGACTTACCTGGCGCACTCTCACGCTCAACGATATCACGGAAGGTCTTCGGGCTGTCTATCACCTCCTGGGCGACCTCAACGATGATATCCCCGGGAAGCAAATTCGCCTCCTCAGCAGGACTGCCCGCTTTGACATTCGTAACGATGACACCCTGGACGTCTTCCTCCAGACCCATGCGCTTCAACACCTCCGGCTCAAGACCACGTACCGTTATACCCAGCACATCACCTTTCACCTCACCCTTCGCCACACGCGTCTGCGGTTCCCACTCCGCCAACTCCACCTCCACATCAATAGCCTCTTCATCACGCCAGACACGAAGTGTCACACCCTTACCCGGTGCATACGAAGAAATCTTCGCCACCAGGTCAGAGCTACTGCTGACTTCATCGCCATTCACTTCCAGAATGATGTCATACGGCTTCAAACCCGCACGGGATGCAGGCGTATCAGGACGAATCCCCTCCACAAAAGCACCCGTAGAACGGGGGCTACTCAGCGCCTCACTATAATCCGTCGCATCCATGATCTTCACACCCAGGAAGCCGCGCGTAACACGACCATCACTAATCAACTCAGGCACCACCTTCTTCGCAGTATTAATCGGAATAGCGAAGCCGATTGAATTCGCACCATAGACGATAGCCGTATTAATACCAATTACACGACCATCAATATCACAAAGCGGACCACCACTATTGCCCAGATTGATGGCTGCGTCTGTCTGGATTAAATGCTGAAAACGCAAGCCCTGATTCGCAAGACCCCGGAGATTGTCCCGGCCCAACGCACTGATGTGACCAAAAGATACCGTACCTTCCAACTGACGGGGGCTACCCAGCGCAATAGCAAACTGACCCACACGAATCCCGTCCGAATCACCCAACTCTGCCACAGGCAAAGGTTCATTCGGCTCAATTTTAATCACGCCAATATCCGTATCCGGGTCCAGGCCCACAATCTCTGCGTCATACTCGGTACCGTTCCACAACCGTACAAGAATCTTCTCCGCACCATTAACCACATGGTTATTCGTAATGATATAACCCTGACGATCAAAGATGAACCCGGAACCAGTTGCACGCGAACGCGGTTGACTGCGCTGCTGCTGCCCCTCAGGATTCGGCAAGCCAAAGAAACGGAACAAATCTTCCATATCCCCATTCGGATCCGCATTCTCCGACATGACCACCTCGATATTCACTACCGACGGACCAACCTGTTCATTAATATTAATGAAACTTTCTTCAATCTCTTTCAACAATTTCACATCAGCCACAGCACTACCCATGCATAAACTGCACAACAGTACCCCGATCAATATCCAACACAGTTTTCCATACTTCATCATAGATCTCCTTTAGTGTCCGTTGCTGCACGCGATGAAATTGCCTTCATCACTGCCTGTTCCACAGCAACCTGCTCACTTGTATTTTCAAGTTTTCCATTCAATTTACGTACATAAAAAGAATCACGTACCCGCCGCGCATCAGTCACAATGCGTGCTGACCGAATATCTACATTCACATCAGCCAAAGTACGCGAAATATCATACAACAACCCCGTCCGATCACCAGCCTCAATGTCAATCACCGTATCCGTTTCCGAAGACACATTATCAAACGACACTACAGTACGCACCGTTGACACGCCAGGCTGAAGCACAAATATACGTTCTCGCGCCTTCTTCACCATACCCTGCAAATCTTTCCCCCCCAGCACCACACTCCGCAATGCACGCTCCACACCCGCCACCTGATCCGGCGTCAATGCACGGCCATTCACTGCATCGTACACCGTAAAACAATCCACCGCGAACCCATCCGAACTCGTAAATAGCGCGGCACTATCCACATCCACAATCTGTGACGCAAGGCAGCCTGCAATATCCGAAAACAAGCCCGACCGATCCGGCGCACACACCACAATAGAACTCATGCCCGTCTCATCATTCGCCGCCGACCGCAATGCCATACCCTTCTCCCGCGCCTCCTCCAAACATTCCATGTGACGTGCAATATGCTTTGCAGGGAACGTGAAAAAATAACGATCACCCATGTCTTCCAGATAACATCGAACATCCTTACGAAAACACTCATCCACACGCACACCAATCTCCTCCGCCTTCGGCAATGCCCAGAACGAAACCTCCGAACTATCCTTACGCCCTTGAACAATGCGCTCCGCCTTCAAATACAACTTCACCAGCAACGCACCCTTCCAATCCGTCCACACCGTAGGCCCAACCGCCTTCAAATCCGCAAAGGACAACAACAATAACTCACGTAAACGTTCATCCGTCTTCATGGTCTCTGCAAATGTATTCACAATGACCGGGTCATCGATGTCACGATACATGCTCATGTGCGTCATAAGCATGTGATGCTTCACCAAAAAGGCCACCCGCTCTGTATCCTCCTCACTCAAACCTATGCGCGCACCCACCTCTCGCACAATACGCACCCCCGCCTCCGTATGCTCCTCCCCATCCACCTTCCCCAAATCATGAAACAAAATAGCCAGCACCAGAATATGGGGATCGCGCACGCATTCCAGCGTATGCTGCAAAAACTCCGCCACCGATCCCTCCATAGACTGAAGCTCCTCCAACGCTTCCAACGCCCGTAACGTATGCTCGTCCACAGGATAACTATGAAAATCTTCATAGCGGACAATACCGGAAACAGCCATAAACTCAGGCAGATACGCGCCCAACACCCCCGAACTCGCCGCCTGACGCAACGCAAAACCCGCATGAAACGAGCGCTTGCAAATGCCAACAAAAAAACGACGCACCACCGAACTTTCGCGAAACTCATCATTCACCAGCGCCAGACGCTCAAGCACCCGCTGCTCCGTTACAGGACTCAAAGGGAGACCCCGCCGCGCACACACCCAGAACAACTCCATCAAACGCGCAGGATTTTCCTTAAACCAGTGATCATCCTCCATACCCGCATAAAGCTGACCTTTGTGAACCGTAATCTCATACGTATCCAGCCCGTCATCCTCCACCAGATCAATCTCCAACTGATGCTCCACCACACGCTGCGCGATACGCAAAAACATGCGCATCCGCCCAGCAGCATGATAATAGTCCTGCATCAGGCGATCCACGCTCCCTTGTGTACCAGAACCATAATCAAAAGCCTGTGCAATATGGCGTTGCATCTCAAAACTCAATACATCCTCCGCCTTACCCGCATGAAAATGCATCTCATTACGAACGCGCCACATAAAATCCAGCCCATCTATCAAGTCCAGATGCTCACCCTCCCCCACAAAATCCATGGACACCCAATCATCCAGCCCCATCAAATCATGCGTCACAATCAACATCCACAACGCGGCATGATAATCACGCAACCCCCCCATGTTCTCCTTGATATTCGGCTCCGGTAAATGCAGATCAGAAAACTCCACCGGCAGATTCTCCGGCTCCACCCGCCCACGAAGATACGCCTCCAACGCTGTGGTATCCCCCTCCTTCAGTTCCGCAATACGCAACTTGAGTCTACCCAGTATCGCCTTCTCCCCCGTAATCAACCGCGCCTGCGCATACGTCGTAAAAACCTCCGGGTCCTCCTGCGCCAATTCCGCTGCCTCCGCCACACTATGAATCACATACCCCACCTTAAAGCCCAAATCCCACAAGAACGGCACCAGATACGTATTCACCGCCAATATAGAATCATCCAGTTTACCCGTATACAACAGACACACATCCAGATCAGAATAAGGACTCAATTCCAGACGACCATATCCCCCCAACGCACAGAATGCTACACGCTCCAGGACCAGATCAGGGTCTGACGTCTCACGCAATGCAAAAGCCACTATACCCGACAGGATCTCATCCGCTGCCCTACTCAGCTGCATGATCACATTACTGCCCGAAGCACCCCCGTCATGATGCACCTTCACCTCAGCCCAGCGTTTCTTGAACATACCACGCGCTGCATTCACGCAGACCTGACGATCCACACCCGCAAACGCCTTATCCGCGCTACGGGCCAATGTTACAAGCTCATCAAAATCCTGCGTCACTCAATCCGATCCTTTTCACGTCCATCTTCATCCACAACAACATCCGAAAAACCACTATACGGCGGACCCACCACCACCATGGACGAAGCCTCAACCCAGCCCCGTTCCTTATCCACTGTCATCACCCGTAACCAGTCCCCATCCTCATCATCTATCAGGACGCGATCACCCGCAAACAATTCAAAACGTACCGCATGCCCGGTGTCTTTGCCAAAACGAACCGCCACCGCCTCATCCCGCGCTACCGCATACACTGCGGGCCAGGTCTTCGCATAGACGGACAATCCCATAAACACCGCGACAATGCCCAAAAAAACCGTCAGGCTCCTGCCATAAGCCAGCCCACGCCAGGACCTCATCATAAGGCAGCCCCAACACAAAAACCAGAACAATATACACAAGCGCCAAACCACCGCCTTACTCAGCCCATCATCCCAAAACAAAAACGTTTCTTCCCATGCGCGACCACCCGGCTTTGCAAGATTCCGCTCCGTCGCCTTCAATACCAGACCCAGATTCTCGCTCGCCAGAATATGACCCGGTGCCACCTGTAAAGCCCGCTCATAATTTGCCACAGCCCCACCCAGATCACCTGCCTGAAAATAACTGTTGCCCAGATTATAAAACACCGCGCTATCCACCACACCCGAATCCACCAGGCGTTCATACGCCGCCACTGCATCACCATAAACACCCTGCTGATACGCCCCATTCCCCTCCGCAAAGGTATCCTGAAACAGATCCGCACCCAGCAAACTCATTACACACAACAGCAGACCCACGGCTACTTCCCCCCCTTCTTGAAATAGGCTTCCAGCTGATCCAGCGCCTCCAATGCACCATCACCCAAAGCCTTCAGTTCCGCAGGACTCAACACCGTCCCCCCATACTGAGACCGCTCACACGACTTCAACATGCGATGCACCAGCATCGTCAAGTCCGCAGAAACCCCCTGCGCCAACATCAACGTCCGCGCATCCTGCGAAGTCAGTCCCGCCTCCACAACATTGCAATGATCCGCCAGATACCCCACCATGGCCTTAAATAAAGCTTCCGCAGGATTCTCCGATGCCAGGGCGGCAGCAACACGCTTCTCACTCCTGGATCTTGCCTTATACGCGCGCGCAAGTCCATTATCCCCCGCAAGCCGTCGACGGCGACGCAGGGCCAACGCCAATACACCATAGGCCACAGGCGGTGCACCCGCTAACGTCACGGGTAACAAAGGCGACGACGACGTCTGACGCAACAAAGAAGACTGCAACAGGATTGGGTGCAATTCATTGACTACCACCTCGACCTCCTGCTGCAGGGCATCATCCATCCCCCCCACAACCACCAGATTCGTACGCTCTTTCGATGGCGCTACCGACACCTTCAGCGAATCCACCGTACGCGTCACATACTCTTCCGCTGCGGGTGAAAAATAACAATACGACAAGGTCGGTAATGTAAATTCACCTGCTTCCAGCGCTGTAAACGCATACACAAAACGACGCGTAATCTGCCCCCCCTCCAGATCCACATCCGTACTCGGCTTGGGATCCGCTACCTGTGCCCACGGTATATCCGGCAACACCGGGGCCTTAATCGCATGTTCATTTCCCTTCCCGGCCAGCGTCAACCGCATCAACACCGGACGCCCCTGCTCCAGTTCAATCCGACCCTGATCCGCGCCTTCCGAATCAAAATCTACAAAAAAAGAATATTCCCCCACCGTGCCCGAATAATTCGCCGGGGCTTCCGGCAAAGGCTTCACCTCAATCTCAATCGGAGCCGTATACAAATCCTTCTCAATACTCTGGCGACCTGCATTGGTAATACCACGCACAGCCCCATGCCATTGCCACGCACCGATGCTCAACGTGCCCGTCTGCGTCGGATACAAATCCTGCACAAATTGACGGGCAATATACTTGATACCATCCCGCTCAATCCGTTCATTCACTTCCCTGCTCTGCGTAGCAAAAAAACCCTCTGCCAAGGGTGGCGTATACCCACGGGTCGACCAAATCACTTGAACGCCATAGCTGTCCAGCCGATTCAAGGCCACGGTCAATTCCACCGCCTCACCCAGATAGACACTTTGCTTATCCACCCGACTCTCCGCAAAAACAGCATCATCCAACGTCATTACTTTTTTGTCCGATGCCCCGCCTTTGGACTCTGTACCCTGCGGGGTACTTTCCGGCACATTCTGCGTAGCTCGCACCTTCAACGCCAACGGCGCCGACTCCACCTCCTTGCCATCCACCATCGCCTTAAAAGGCGGAATCGTAATATCCCCCGCCCGTCGCGCTTTCGCACGATATACATACACAAGCTCAGATACCCGCGATTGTTTCCCGTTTACAATCTGGATGGAATAATTGTTCTGTCGACCCATAGGGGCTTCCGACACAAAAACATCCTCTGATACCGGCACCTCCACCTGACCCACCGACGAACCCTTCGCACGCACCTCAATCTCAAAAGGCGTATCCAGCGAAACCGTCGATTTACGCATATACACCGTCAGCTCCGCCCGGGCCAAAGGCCCGACCAGCAAGCACAACGCTATACAGATAAACCGACCCATTACCACCATCCCTTCGACTTGAATTTCACCTGACTCCGACGATGATGCGCATTCTCCTGCTCTTTCGTATCCTCTTCCTCCAGCGACTCCAGAATGGCCTCTATAGTCTGATCGTCCTTGGGCTCACCCTCATCCAATGTGGAAGACGATCCATCCTGCATCTCCTCTTCAGAGGCCCCCTCTTCATCCCCTTCCTGCGCCTCCGTCTCCTCCTGCTGATTCAGCATAGGGGCCTCCTCTTCGTCCTTCGATTCATCCTGCTCCGACGCCGAAGAATCCTGCTCCTCTTGTTGCGATTGATCCGCTCCCTGCTCCTGCTGCTCCTGCTCCTGCGAATTCTCCTCACCAGAACTATCAGAACCCTCACCCTGCTCCCCTTCCTTCGGGAAACTCAACACCACCACCAATTCACCCCCACCCAGTTCCATCCCGCGAAAGGTAAAAGCACGATTCGGCTGGGCACTACCCTGCGCATTAATGGCAGCTATAGGTCCACTCCCATCGTCATACATAATCCGAACAACCATGGGTAATGCACCCTGCTCATCCGGGGCACTTACCTGTACCTCCGCCCAATACAGGGCATTGATACTCACCGTCGTAATTTCACCATGCAGGGCGGGTAACGTACTTGTCTTGATCACATCAAATTTGTTCAACGGAGCCAAAGCTTCCAAAATGCCCTTATACGGCTTCAATTGCTCGTCCTGTTTACCCACATCACCTGCAACTTCCTGTGCGCAAAAGGCCATGACCTGCAAGGTCTCTTCTGACATTTCCGGCTTCGTCGGGGATAACTGGCCCAGCAACAAAGCACCCGCTATAAGTAGCCCACTCAAATTCATTTTTGCCCCCCTTCGCCATAGTACAACTGCACTGTATCCCCCGCCTCATTAGGACGCGCATCTGCATTGTTGATATCCGTCGTCGCACGCTGCAACATGACAAAGGCTTGCTCCGGTGGCTGCTGGTCTTCCTTTTGCTCTTCATCTTGTTCCTGTTTCTGCTCCTCCAACTGCTGCTCCAGCACCTTCAATGCATAACGCACATGGTCCAGATTCTGTTGTGCTTGCCCATGATCCGGGTACGCATCTACCACCTGCTCATACGCCTCTATCGCAGCTTTAAACTGACCTACTGCAGCCTGCGCCAGTTCCGGTTGTTCCGCACTCAGCTTCGCCGTCTGTGCCAGGCAATTCGCACGATTAAAGGCACCATGCCGCTGTATGGACGCTGTATCCGAATGCGATAAACGATCAAAATGCTGCTCCGCTTCCTTAAATGCGGCGACTGATTCCTCCACCGCGCCCTGCGAAGCATGATGCTCAGCCATCTGGTAATACGAAGCGCCAATACCAAACTGCACCGCTGCCGCATCAGGGTATTCCACCTGTAACGCATTAAACGCTTCCAGTGCCTCAGCAGCCTGACCCGTTTGCAACAGGTCGTTCCCTGCCAGCAACTGCGAATTCAACGAAGCACCCTGAGCCACACCCCCAACCAGGAGTAACACCATTATAATTCCATTACGCATTTTTCAAAGCCTCCACCAGAGGTTTTGTACCCTTGGCCATACGCCGCTTACGCAACCAGGGCATTAGCACCATCCACAACCCCTCCGCACCAAAACAAAGCACAGCCACACTCAATGGCCACCGATAACGATTCACCTGCTGGAAACGCAGCTCCCCTTCCTGTGCCTGGGTACTCAGCCCCTCCATCTCCTGGTGTATACGCTCAATATCCCCATTATGCGGCGTCGTCCGCATATACACCCCACCCGCCTCATGGGCCAGTGCAATCAGGGTATCCTCATCCAAAACCGACAAATGCGTCTTCTGCCCATCCGGTGGGGGACCCGCTTCCCGCATCATCCATTGGGGATACTCCACCACCGAACCATTGGGATCACCAATGCCCATCACATAAATACCAGCATAATCACCCAGCACATCCGCCGCAGCCACCGCATCACCCGTCACCTCTTCCCCATCCGTCAGCAGTATCACCGCGCGGGTATGACGCTGTTCCTCACCCGCTTCCTCAATCTCCTCCTCAAACACATCCGCAGCAGCCCGAATAGCCGCTTCAATATCCGTCCCCTCCGTCGTTACAGAATCCGTCGTTGAGGCATGCACCAATGTTCTGAAATACCCATGATCCAAAGTCAGTGGACACTGCAATATGGTGCTCCCCGAAAAGGCGACCAATCCAAATCGGTCGCCGGGACACAAAGCCGCCAACGCCTCGATCTTCTGCTTCGCACGATCCAGACGTGTCGGCGGTAAATCATCTGCATTCATACTCTCCGACGTATCCAGCAGTACAAGAATATCCCGACTCGTCCGGTTCACATCCATCCAGGACTGACCCCAACGGGGCTGCGACAAAGTCAACAACAAAAACAACACACCCACCACCGTGAACCAGAACAACGGCTTGCGCACCTTCTCGTCATACCCCACCAGCAAACGCGGCGCAAGCTGCGCCTCTACAAACTGGTGCAACCGCATACTGCGCCGACCATCCAATCGATACACCATCCACGCAACACCAAGCACAATAACCACGCCCACCAATCCATACATGGGCCACTGCGCCGTTGAAAATGCGAATTGAATACCCATTATGGAATCACCTCAAACCACATCCGGCGACTGAAAATAGAAAGCGCCATCAACAATCCACCCAGCAACACATAAGGTACAAAAGCCTCCTTATACTCATAATAATCTCCCACCTCGATCTCTGTCGTCTCCAATGCGTCAATCTCTGCGTAGGCCTGCTGCAACGCCTCCGTATCCGTAGCAGGGTAATACTGCCCACCCGTGATACTCGCAATCTTCCTCAAGCCATCTTCATCAATAGGCTGACGAGGCCGTGAGAAAAAGCCCCCGCTACTGCGTCCCCCCTCCGTTGAACCCGCACCAATGGTATACACCTTGATATCATAATCCCCGGCAAGACGCGCAGCCGTTATAGGATCCAGCTCGCCCCGATTATTAATCCCGTCCGTCAATAAAATAATGACCTTCGACTTCGCCTCACTCTCACTGAGCCGACGAATAGCCAATCCAATCGCCGAACCTATCGCTGTGCCATCCTTGCGCGGGTCACGACTGGTATCATCCACATACGCCAGGTCCAGCTCACGGGACAACACCCCATAATCCAGCGTCAGCGGACTCTGCGTCCAGGCAAAACCCGCATACAACACCAACCCCAGTCGATCCAGACCAAAGCGATCACCGACCTTCTCCTTGCGGCTCTCAATAAAATCACGCACCGCCGCCTTCGTCACAAACAAGCGGTCCTTATACTCCCCGCCCATCACAAAATCCTTCTGCTGCATACTGCCCGACACATCCACACACAGCATAATATCCACCACACTCACGCGATCCTTGCGAATCTGGAATCCATTCAGCGGCCCCGCCAGAGCCACCACCAACGCTGCCAGCCCCAACCCGCGCAACACCGCCGGAACACGACGCAGCCACGCACGGGGTGTCGAAGGCATACGGCCCAACGCCTCACCTGTACTGATACTCAACACGCCCGGTGCCCGCGCAAAAAGCTCCGCCACCAGGAGTACCGCTACAGCCACGAGAAACACCAACACCCAAGGGTACGCTAACGAATCAAAAAAGAAACTGTTGAACCAGCTCATGCCGCCACCTCCCCGACCATAGCTTCGTTTTCCGCCGGCGAAGGGATGGTCTGCACCACAAAATCCTCCACCAGTTGAAAATTCTCCGTCATCTCCGCCATGGAAGGTTCATACTTCGCAAACTTCACACGATCACAATGACGCAAAAAGCCCGACACCACATCCTGCTGCTCCACGGACAACACACTCCGCTCACTCGCAGCCACCAAAAACTCCTGCGTCGTCTGCTCCGGCGCATGCACCTGAAAACGATCCTCAATGTAATACCGCAAAATGGCCGACAAATCCACATAATACGCATCCACCTTCCCCTGCTCCGGCAACTTGCGAAAAGCCAACTCACGCAAGCGCACCTCCGCCACTTCCCAGGCAATCGGCTTCGGTTTCTGCGGTGCCTGCGCCTTGCTTCGCCACCACCACAACGCCAATCCCGCCAGCAACAACAGACCCACTACACCAACCGCCCACCACATCAAGCCAAAAGGATTCGGTTCCAGCACTTCCAATCCGGTCAGCCCAGCAAAATGCGCCACGCCGTCCTGCTCCGATGCAGTAAGTTCGCGTGCCTCATAGACCAACGCCGGGATCGTAATCGCATCGCCCTCACCCACCTTCACTGTAATTCCCGCCAGTACATGCTTCACAGGACCCTTCGCATCCAGCACCACACGATGCACCTCCTCCACCATGCCATCCTCACCCACTACCCGCGCCGCATCCGCACGCTCCAGCGTCACCCCTTCCAGGGTCTCTGGCAATCCCGCTACTGTGATGCCCTCCGCCTCCCCGGCCGTCACACGGATCTCCAACACTGCAGGACGATGAAACGGCGTTACCGGCGGCTCCAGACGTGCCGATACCGACCCTGCAAATACAGGGCAAGCCGCACAGATAAGAAGTGCGATGCTAACCAACCTATGATGCCAAACACCCGACATCTATGCACTCCGCCGTTCACGCATACGAAAAAAACGATGCAGCTCATCCACATACGAACCATCCGTACGCACATGCATCACATCCACTTTTGTCCGCCGAAAAATCTCATCACGCGCCGCTGCACGCGAAGCAGCAGCCTCCGAATACGCCTTTCGCGCAGCAGGATCACTCGTATTCACCAACGCCTCCTTTCCCGTCTCCGCATCACGCACCGCAACCAGCCCCACATCCGGCAACACCTCCTCGCGCGGATCCGTCACCGACACCCCGATCACATCATGACGCCGATTCGCAATGCTCAGCGCACTCTCAAAATCCCTATCCATAAAATCAGACACCATAAACACCACCGCACGACGCTTAATCACATTGTTCATATAATGCAACGCCTCCGGGATATTCGTCCCCACCCCCTTCGGCTCAAAATACAACACCTCACGAATCACCCGTAGCACATGACTCCGCCCCTTGTTTGGCGGAATATACAACTCCACCCCATCCGTAAAAATGATGAGCCCCACCTTGTCATTATTCTTGATCGCAGAAAACGCCAACACCGCACACAACTCTGCCGCCAACTCATTCTTGAAACGCTCAACACTCCCGAAACGACCCGACCCGCTCATGTCCACCAACAACATCACCGTAAGCTCACGCTCCTCCGCCATAATCTTCACCTGCGGATGCCCCGTGCGCGCCGTCACATTCCAGTCAATAGACCGCACATCATCTCCGGGCACATACTCACGCACCTCCTTAAACTCCATCCCCTGTCCCTTAAACACAGACTCATACTGCCCCGCAAGGATCTCATTCACCATGCGGCTCGTACGTATCTGTATACGGCGTATATTCGCCATTACCTCAGAAGGG
>CALAXS010000322.1 GCA_937895305.1 uncultured bacterium | reverse complement strand
AGGAATAACTTTCGATCATACTGATGAGAATCAGGAGCGTCGTTCAGCAAAACGGGACGACGCTCTTTTTTTACTTACCATACAATAGCATCCTGAATTATACTGGATGAACGGGGGAGCAACCCAACACCCCCAGCACAGGAGAATTACCATGGCAACGCCACGAAAAAAACAGCACCCCCTGGCCGGGACTACCATGTCCGGCGCGGAAATGGCCATTCAGGTTATCGCTGATGAAGGCGTAGATACCATCTTTGGCTATAGTGGTGGCGCAATTCTGCCCACCTACGACGCCATCTTTAACTGGAACGACAACCACGAAAAAAGCCCTATCAACCTCGTGGTCCCCGCCAACGAACAAGGTGCCGGCTTCATGGCCGCAGGATACTCCCGCGTTACCTCGAAAGTCGGTGTCGCCGTTGTGACTTCCGGCCCAGGCGCCACAAACTGCGTTACGCCCATCCGCGACGCCATGGCGGATTCCATTCCCATGGTTCTGCTCTGCGGTCAGGTTCCCCGTGCATCCGTTGGTACAGACGCATTCCAGGAAGCACCCGTTTTTAATATAATGAGCTCTTGTGCAAAGCACGTTTTCCTCATTAAAAAAGAAGAAGAGCTTGAAGCGTCCATCCGTAGTGCTTTCCATATTGCACGCAGTGGCCGCCCCGGCCCTGTTGTTATTGACCTCCCTAAAGACGTCCAGCAATGGGTAGGCACCTTCAAAGGTGAAGGTATGCTCGCACTGCGTGGATACCAGCAACGCCTTGAAAAAATACAGGCTTCCCGCGTCAGTAAAACTGAAAGCACGCAATTCTACAAGCTTCTCAAAGCGTCCAAACGCCCCCTCATTTATGCAGGTGGTGGCGTTATTCTCAGCGAAGCCAGCGCAGAGCTTCGCAAATTCGCCAAAAAGTTTAAAATTCCGGTCGTTACCACCCTTATGGGTATCGGCGCCATGGACACTACAGACGATCTTTGTCTGCACATGCTGGGCATGCACGGCACCGCCTATGCAAATTATGCCGTAGATGACTGCGACTTCATTTTTGCGGTGGGTGGTCGCTTTGACGATCGTGTTGCAGGTGTTGCCAAAGAATTTGCCAAGAACGCTACCATTGCCCATATTGATGTGGACGGTGCTGAAATCAACAAAGTTAAATTTGCCAAGTGGACCCATGTTGGCGATGCCAAAAAGGCACTCAAGGATCTACTTACTGCCGGACGCAATATCACCATCGATACCACCGCATGGCTCAAGCATGTTAACAAGCTTAAAAAAGACTACGCCATGGATTACCCCAAAGGCACAGAACTTATCCAGCCCCAGCGCGTACTGGAATTGGTTAACGCAGAAACCAAAGGCGAAGCCATCATCACGACCGGCGTAGGACAGCACCAGATGTTTGCCGCGCAATTTTTTGATTTCAAACATCCTCGCACCTGGCTCACCTCTGGCAGTATGGGTACCATGGGCTATGGTCTTCCGGCTGCAATCGGCGCTGCCCTCGGCAAGCCTGGTGCACTGGTCATCGATGTGGATGGAGACGGTAGCATCCGCATGAACCTCGGCGAAATGGAGACGTGTACGACCTACGGTGTGCCCGTAAAGATTCTCCTGCTCAACAACCTCGGTGACGGCATGGTGGTTCAATGGCAGAAGCTCATGTTCGGTAGCCGTTTCTCCGGTACCGATAAAGCCCTGCACCAGAAAGATTTCGTTCTGGCCGCTGAAGCGGACGGTTTCGGCTATGCCAAATGCGTCCACAAAGAGAAAGACCTGAAAAAAGCAATTCGTGCTTGGCTCAAGCACAAAGGCCCGGCCTTCCTAGAAGTACGTACCGATAAAGACGCTATGGTGTACCCCATGGTTGGCCCCGGCAAGACTTACAGCGAAATGCTTACTGGTCCCAGTATCAATACACGCGATAAATCGATTGATGAAGAATCCGCCAAAGCCGCCAAGTACAC
>CALAXS010000321.1 GCA_937895305.1 uncultured bacterium | reverse complement strand
CTGTAGGGAAGATACGTAACGTAGGAAACGCTTGTGGCAATGAACACAGGTAGATATTGTAAAACACTTCATGAGAAGACTGCCCATTGCTCTTCGAGTAACTTCCCTCAGCTGCTTCTATCCCGAATTCTTCCCAATCTCCCAGGATTTGATTCCGATACTTCATTGCGTTGGTTTTCTTGCCACCAATAAGAGCAGAATAGTTCTTAGTCAATGGGTCGGGCACTGTTTTGGAATACATCAGCCCCAAACTGGAAGCCATCGCTTTTAGCTCACGTTGTATCGTGCGCTGATACCATGTCCTATAAGCCCAAAATATAGCTGTAATTATGCTACCCAGTACCAGAGCAATTACTACCGGGTTTTCATGTAATAACAGATATTCCATCAATTGCTACCCATCCCTCATGAAATCCACAACACCTATACTGTATACTACTGGAGTTGAGCTTTTATTCATAGTGCTAGCAGGAGCAAGCCCAGATTATGTCCCCATCGCCCCATACTGACATCGAAGTTACCCCGGAACTGTTGCACAGGTATGACAAGCCGGGTCCACGCTATACGAGTTATCCCACGGCCCCGGAATGGGACAAGGAATTCGGTGCCACCGACTATGATGACGCACTGGTGCGTGCGTCGGCGGATGTGGACGAAGTCCTCTCCATCTATGTACATCTGCCCTTCTGCTGGCAGCGGTGTCTCTTTTGCGGGTGCAATGTCATCATCTCGAAGAAGCACGAACTATCCGATGAATACCTGGGCTATCTCTATCGTGAGATTAAAATGACCGCAGCGCGGTTGGGTGACCGACGTAAGGTGAAGCAGCTTCATTGGGGGGGCGGCACGCCGACCTACCTGAACGAGACGCAACTCACGGAACTTTTCGGAAAGCTGAGCGAGCATTTTGACTTTGTGGAAGGTGCAGAGATCGCCCTGGAAGTGGACCCCCGCGTCACCACGGAAAACCAGCTGACCGTGTTACGCGAACTGGGCTTCAACCGTATCAGCATGGGCGTCCAGGACCTGGACCCCAAGGTGCAGGCCGCAATCACCCGTAACCAGACCGAGGCCGAGACCCGGCAACTCTTTGACTGGAGTCGGGAAAAGGGCTTTGGCGGTATTAACCTGGATCTGATCTATGGCCTGCCAGAGCAGAACGCGGCGACCTGGGAGCGGACCATCCGTTCGGTCATCGATATTCGACCTGACCGCGTGGCGGTATACAGCTACGCCCACCTGCCGGAAGCGATAAAGCATCAGAAGAAGATTGACCATTACCCTCGCCCCGAAGGCGATGCCAAGCTGGAACTCTTTGTGCTGGCACGCAAGCTCTTCCTGGAAGCAGGTTACAAGGCCATCGGCATGGACCACTTTGCCCTGCCCACGGACGAGCTGGCCATAGCGCTGGAGGAAAAACGACTCCATCGCAATTTTATGGGCTATAGCGTGGTGCCCGCAGCCGACATGATTGGCTTCGGCGTTTCGGCCATCGGCGAAGTGGGGGGGGCCTATGCGCAAAACGAGAAACGCCCCGTGAAATATTTCCAGAAACTGGACGCCGGGGAACTGCCCACTATGACGGGTATCACCCTGAGCGACGACGACAAGGTGCGCCGCTGGCTCATTCGCCAGTTGATGTGTAATTTCGAGGTGAACTTCGCCATGCTCAAGGAACGTTTCGGCGTGGACTACGACACCTATTTCGCAGCCGACGAAGCCCTGCTGGACACCTGTTATGCCGAGGGCTTTATTGAACGCACGGATGTGGGGCTCAATGTCTTGCCCCTGGGACAGGCTTTTATCCGCAATATCTGCATGGCCTTTGATACCTACCTGCGTAAGCCGAGCCATTTTAAGAATTTTTCACGAACGGTATAGCCATTCTGTATCCGGCAGAATTTTGCAATCCCGATGCAAAGCAGTTACTCTTTTTTTATAACGATCTGGGAGTACGTGAGTTATGGGTGTTGTCGGAAATATACCAAATCTTTGGCCAGAAAATATCAGTGTAGAATACACCATTACGCCCAAGGCGATTCTGTCGCGTCAGGCTATGGTGATTACAGAAAAGACGAAGGAGCATGTGCAGGGCAGGGTAGAGACCAAAGTGCTGGGGCGGGATTTCACCCACTCCCTGTCCCTGGTCGCGCCAAAGCTGGATAATTTCACCCAGTTCGTATTGCGTCTGCGCCATTCCATTGAGCACACCTACCCGGTGTATGTCTTCCTGTCAGAAAACAGCGACACCAGCAAAGAATGTGCGGATGAAGAAGCCTTATATGCGCTGATTCGGGCACAACTCGGTAGTGAATTAATCTTGCACATGGTGCAATCACTTATCGCGCAGAGCGATATTGTATAGCGAAACAGCAGGGAAATAATGGCCCAATGGCTCAAAAAGTAAAAATCCTGATTGTAGGTGGCGG
>CALAXS010000320.1 GCA_937895305.1 uncultured bacterium | reverse complement strand
GTGGGAACACAATCTGGAAGTGCCCCGCCAGCTCCATGCGGTAGAAACATTTCGTCTGGGGAATACCGCCTTTAACGCACTCCAACCGGAAGATCTCAAGCCCATGCTGCTCTATAGTACCCACGATGGCAAGCAGATTGTGGCCTTCGGTATGGATGGGCAACAGCTTTGGAATCGTGCAAACCCCGCTCTGGGTACCAGCCCTACAGTCTCAATTACTACCGGACTTGGCTCGGTACTCGGGCTGATTCACCTTCAGAAAAAAGGTATCGAAATCTTTGATCTGCGTACAGGGCTTACGCGCAGGCGTATCCCCACCACGCTTGAAGGCACCACACTCATCCCCCTCAGTGCAGACCGACTGGCCAGGGGCGCACGTATCCTGAACATTCACCAAAACAAAATCGAAATGTTTACGCTGGAAGGCGGCAGCACGCCTATTCTCCTGCCCGAAGGCACCACCCAAATTGCCACCTACACCAACCAGGACGAGGCTTATCTCATTACCCGGCATCCCGATCTCGGTGTCGTAGCTTACGACACAGCAGCGAAACGTCTCTGGAGCTATAATCCCACACCTACGCCTATCACCAGCCTCGCACTTCACACCGATACCGCACTCGGCGCTATAACCGCTGCGCTAGGTCACGCCGATGGCTCCCTTCATCTCCTTCATCTCGGTGGTAAGACCACGCCACCTATGCCCACCGTTACCATCGGCGGACGTTAAACCGCCCTACCTGTCATGCCCAACGCCCACTTGTCATTCCCAACTCGATTGGGAATCCCCCTAACGGTATACTCAATTACAGTCGGAGTAAATGTCGGCTACATTACATACACCCTCCTCCCCGCTAGCATCGAAAACCACTAAACCGCCCCTTCCAATGCCATGGCATAGTCCACCCACCGCGCAGCCTTATCCGCTTGCGCTTCGGTCAACACCATTATCGGCTCGCGCACCCGGGCTGTTGCATACACCCCCTGGGCATGCAAGAGCTGCTTAAAGAAATGGATGGACACATCCAGATGCTGATTCGAAAAATCCAGCACAGGCTTTACCTTCGCAAACAAGGCTGCCGCCTCCACAACATTTCCCGCCGTGTATTGCCGGTAGATTTCGCAATAGCACCGGTGCATTCCCGTCGGCATAAAGGCATGGACACCCCGCGCCAGACCATCCAGCATCTCGCGCACTGCCCACCCCCCGGACACATGCAGCTGCCCCTCTGTTGCAGCCAACACTTCCGTATACTTCCGTCCTGCATCAACCACCTCCACCTTTAAAGCCTTGAACACCTCCACCTCAGCAAACAATCGCGCAATCAAATCCACAGGCGCACCATAGCCCTCGCTATCCCAATCCTGCACCATTAAAAAATCCGGTGCCAATGCTGCTACTTCCTGCAAATCATGTTCATACTGCATATCGCTTGCATAGCCCAACGCTACCAGCACACCCGCACATCCCGCATCCATACAATCTACCGCCCGTGCTACACGTTCCGCACCCGTTTCCGCCGATGCGCCACCAATCACAGGCACCGCACCATCGACCGCATCCACCACAGTATCCAGCACAAACCGACGCTCCACGCCGCTCAACTTCCCCACCTCACTCGCCATGGCAGGCACCAGAAATCCCGCAACCCCGGCACCCAGCGCATAGGTCACATGCTTCTGCAATCCCACGACATCAATGCGATCCTCCCCCGTAAATGGCGTGTTCAACACAGTGACGATGCCGCGTAGTGAATCTGTAAGGTTCATAGTTTGCACTCTCCATGCATCTGAAAAATATTCCAATCATCGATCTAAATAACAGGACTACAAAGTATCACACACATCGTCGTGCCCGTGAAAACGGGAATCCAGGTAGACCCTGTACAACCGTCTTCCCCTCGTTCCCTTTTGCCTGCCGTGCTACGGCCTCTGCTTGGTAATGCATACTGAGGGGCTCTGCCCCGGATTATGTATACAGGTCGTACTTCCATGCCCGCAACAACGCCGATTCAGGTAAGGCCGTACCCCACCCGTCATTGCGAACCGAGTGTAACGAGGTGTGGCAATCACTCTTTGCACGATGTCACGCGGAGTGGAACAAAGATTAACCACTCCGTATTCTTATCGCCTTGCCAAATAATTCCTGCTTCGCTACACTGAGCTTTCCATAACCTTGGGGGCAAGGAGAGATGACCATGCGCTTGATCCTGTGTATTAGCTTTTGTCTATTAACCAACCTGGCACTAGCCGAAGAAAAAGTCAGCAGCTTCGGACAATACCAGGGCTACTCCACCGCTCAATACGACGGCCTCGAATCACACTCCACCCTCGTGGAAATGCCAGACGGCACAAAAATCGCCCTCGACTGGTTCATCCCGCTGGGCGGTCCCAAGATCGGCAAGTACCCTGTCATTCTCGAATACACCCCCTATCGTCGCGCCACCATCCACCCGGAAACGGGCGAAATCAGTGATCAGTCCACCGCTACCTTCCCGAAATTCTTCGCCTCTCATGGCTACATCATTGCCAAGGCCGACATGCGCGGCACAGGTGCCTCCTCCGGCTGGCTCCTCGACTTCATGCCCGAAATCTGGAAAGACGGTAAAGACCTCGTCGACTGGATTGCAGCACAACCCTGGTGTAACGGCAACGTGGGCATGATGGGCGGCTCCTACCTCGGCTGGTCCCAGACCGCCACGGCATCCCTAAACCCGGAAGCACTCAAATGTATTGTGCCCACGGTGATTCCCCTGGATGGCTATACAGGCGAAGTTTATCCCGGCGGTATCTATCTCCAGGGCTTTCTTAATACGTGGTCCGAGTGGATGCTTCCCGTGCAACGGGCCTACTACCTCCCTGATATGGGTGTACTACCCACCAAACCCGCCATCGACGAGGATGGTGATGGTCTCCTCCACGATGAAATCCCCCTGGACCAAAACGGCAATGGCACCTTCCTCGATGATGGCTACCCCCCCAAGTATGCGGATGGCGAAAAGCGCGAGCACATCTACTTCAACTGCATCCAGGAACACACCAAGAACTATGATTATGCCAAGTGGGCCATCCATACTCACTTCATCGATTCCAAAGCGCCCCTGGGCTATACCATGTTCGACCTCGCGCCTAATGCACACGTCAAAGGCCTGAGCGAGAACGGTCTGCCCATCTATAATGTGGGCGGTTGGCACGATGGTTTTACCCGCGGTACCTTCGAACTCTGGTCTACCCTGCGCAGTAGCAATCCCTCCAAACTCATCATGTTCCCCGGATACCACGGGGTATTGGCAGGGCCGTATTATGACGTAGTTGGCACGACCAAAAAAGAGGCCACCCGGGTTTTCCTCAACGAGCATCTCCGCTTCTTCGACAAGCACCTCAAGGGTGTGGACAACAGCATAGAAGACGATGCGCCAATACAAATTTTTGTGATGAACGGCGAGGGCTGGCGTGGGGAAGAGGAGTGGCCCTTGGCCCGCGCAGTTCAAAAGGACTATTACTTTACAGAGGACAATAGCATCTCCTGTAAGCGTCCCCGTAAAGGCAGCGACGACTACACCGTGGACTTTACCCACAACTCCAGCTATGGCGACAATGGCGGGAATCGTTGGATGGGTATTGCAGGCAACGAACCCAATGCGCCGACCGTTCGCACAGAAAAGGACAAAAAATGTCTTTCTTACACCAGCCCGGGTATGGATGCCAATATCGAAGTTACCGGTCACCCCATCGTTACCCTCTATGCCAGTGCTGACCAGCCCGACGGCGACTTCTTTGTTTACCTGGAGGATGTTTCGCCCCAAGGGGAAGTTATCCTCGTTTCAGAAGGCATGCTCCGTGCGGGCTTCGCTGCGCTTCAGGACAACGACCTTATCATCAGGAATTTTGATATAGACGTAACGCCCGACTTGCCCTGGCACGGCTATGAAAAGGCCATGTACCGTCCCGAGATCTTTGCAGAAGAAGACGTGGTGGAAATGGTCATTGATTTATTACCGACTTCATGGGTCTTTAAGAAAGGCCACAGCATCCGCGTCAGCATTGCCGGCGCCGATTTCCCCACCTTCCAACTACACCCCCAGCTCAGTAAAACCAATGACCCGGCAGCACCGGACAATATCGCGCCCACCTACACCATTCATCGTTCAAAGAAAAAGGCTTCCCGTATCACGCTGCCTATTGTTCCAGGGTAGGCAACATTTCCTCTAAGAGCTGCATGCAATACCACTGCATCCGCGGGATGTGGAAAGGCCCCTTGAACTGGTTGCCCTTCAGGTGCGAAGAAATACGACCATCCCGATGCAGGTATCCGTAATACTCCCCATACTCCGGGTCCGGGTAATTGGTGTGGAAGTAATTATGGGCCAGCCGATGCTGCTCCTGATATTTCGCATCCCCTGTCATCTTCCAGGCCAGTAAGGTCGCAATGATAAGCTCTGCCTGGGGCCACCAGAATTTCATGTCATGCCAATACTCCTGTACAGGCTTCCCCTCAATATCCACAAAATACAGCAAGCCCCCATACTGCTTGTCCCAGCCATGCTTCCACATCCAGTCCAGGATGGTGCAGCCAATCCGCGTAAGTTCCGCATCGCCCCCCCGATGACGCGACTCATCCAGAATAAACCACGCTGCCTCAATGGCATGGCCCGGTGTCATGGTACGCCCGTCGAAATGATCAATGAGCTTCCCCCCCGGTGCACTCACTTCCACCACGGCCTCGTACTCTGGCAACATGAATTCTTTTTCAATGGTCTCAATGGCCCGGTCAATCCATCCTTGCGCAGGTTCATGACCAATGCAGTCGCGCAAGGTCTGGGCCACGTTAATCACTATCATCCACGGCCCCAGCCCCTGCATGGGCCGATGCTCTGTGATCCATTTGGAATCCATCTTCCCCGGCGTGAAGTTATAATCCAGATAGGAATCGAAGCACTTCACCGCCAAGGCTGCCGCTGCATCATCCTGTGCCGCTTTTGCATACGCAGCATGGCCCAAGGCACAGAATCCTTCCGTAAACACATAACGTCGTTTACGCAGTGGCTTGCCGTCCTGGGTTGTGAGATAAAACATCTTCCCATCCTCATCAAAACCATGGTCCCGCAAAAAGCGCAACGCAGAATCCGACGCCGCCAGCCACTCCGCCTTCGGCTCCACCGTGTTATACAAGGTCGCCATCAACCACCCGAAGCGTCCCTGCTGCCAGAGTTGCTTATCCGTATCCAGCAAGGAACCATCCCGATCCAGGCTGCCCAATAACCCGCCATGTTTTTCATCCAGACCATGTCGCAGCCAAAACGGCACCAGATTATCCAATAATCCGGATCGATAGGTATTCAAATACGCCACACCCTCTAAACGATTCATACCCGGTCCTTTATGATAAGCTTGATTCCTGCATCAAAAT
>CALAXS010000319.1 GCA_937895305.1 uncultured bacterium | reverse complement strand
TATAAACAAAGGCCCATAACATTTCATGGAAACATGAAAACACCGTAACATTTCAAACTGGGGATACATGAGCTTGATTGCGCTGTCCCGCTCTGATTAAATAGCGCCATCATGACTAAAGAAAAAGACATCTACCATACCATCATCCTCGGCGGGGGCGCAGCAGGACTTATGTGCGCGCTACAGGCAGGGCAACGGGGCAAACGCGTCCTGCTCATTGAACACAACGATGTAGTCGGAGAAAAAATTCGCATCTCCGGCGGGGGCCGCTGTAATTTCACCAACCTCTACGCAGATCCAAAGTGCTATTACTCGAAAAACCCCCGATTCTGTTACTCCGCCCTCGCTCGATATGCTCCAGCCGATATAATCGCTTACGTGGACCAACACAAGATCGCCTACCACGAAAAAACACTGGGGCAATTATTCTGCGATGGATCGGCGCAACAGATCATTGATGCCCTGACCCGGGATTGTGAAGCAGCAGGGGTGACCATATTAACGAATTGCATGGTCGATGGTGTTCAAAAAGAAGAACACTTTGAAGTGGAAACCACACTCGGTGAGTTTAGTTCCACCACATTAGTGGTTGCCACAGGGGGCCTCTCCATCCCCAAGCTCGGCGCTACCGATATTGGCTACAGCCTGGCCGACCACTTCGGCCTCAACATCATACCCTGTGATCCCGGTCTGGTCCCCCTGAAACTGACCGCCGACAATCTGGAAACCCTGGGCGATCTCTCGGGCATCTCTTTTCCAGCGCGGGTCTCTATCGGAAAAACCAGTTTCGATGAAGACGTACTCATCACCCACCGGGGACTCAGTGGCCCCGCAATCCTCCAGATATCCTCCTATCTTGAAGACCATACCGAAATCACCATTAACCTCTTTCCAGATATGCCCCTCGAAGAAGAACTCTTTCAACGAAAAAACAACCATCCCCAAAGCACCCCGAAACAATTTCTCAATGAGCATCTCTCCCTACGCTTCGCGCGTCGACTCTGTGAACACCATCAATGGTCCGTCCCCTTCGGCGAAATGAGCGACAAACGAATTCGGGTCATGGCCCGGTCCCTCCAGCAATGGCGCCTTCCCATCGAAAGCACCGAAGGCTATGCCAAAGCCGAAGTAACCCGGGGCGGCGTGGACACCAAAGAGCTATCGCCCAAGACTATGGAAGCCCGCAAAGTGCCCGGCCTCTACTTCATCGGCGAAGTCGTCGACGTCACCGGGTGGCTCGGTGGCTACAATTTCCAATGGGCCTGGGCCTCCGCCTACGCCGCGGGACAATCCGTGTAGCGCGGGAAAAAAGTATCCACAGAGCGCACAGCGTACACCGAGAGGATTGTAAAATACTTGCGAAGACTCTTCTCACCCGTCATTGCGAGCCGAGTGTAAATTAGCCGTAGCAATGACGATATTTGAAGTTATTGTTTATTTTTCTGTCATTCCCAACTTGATTGGGAATCCCCCACACGGTATCCAAACAGCCAGACGGAAGCAACGACTCAACCCCACCCGTCATTGCGAGACGAGTGTAAACGAGACGTGGCAATCACTTGGCCCCATGGTTTAAAACTGAGGCGCTAGAGCGCTTTAACAAATTATTGTTACGGAGCTGCGTCAGTGAGGACAAGGTTGGCAAGAAACAAAAACGGAGGCATAGCAGGCTACGGTGAGTTTTTGTGACGCAGCCAACCGATGCCACAACAAGCAGATTCGTAACAATAATTTGTTAAAATGCGCTAGACATTTGCACCTTACTGCGTTGCTTGTTACTCTTGACGAAGCACCACAACGCAAGGGAAGCCCCACTATGAACACACCCATCTATGACCGTCGTACCGCGCTTAAACTGGGGGCCGCTGGCCTCATGACACTCGCCATGCCCTATAGCCCCCTCGCCCACGCTGCCGAAGAAGGGCTCGACCTGACCAAAGCCCACCGCAGCGGCGTGAATCGGTTCCCGCGCATGGTACAGGAACACCTGGTCACGCGTGTACGCGAGATTGAGCGCAAAGCCGTGGCACGACGTATGGGCCTGAGTTCCAAAGCAGATGCCGAAGCCTACATCAAGGAAGTACAGGGCAAGATTCAACAATGCTTTGGTCCCTGGCCAGAGCGCACCCCCTTAAATGCAAAAATAACGGGCGGCTTCGAGCGGGACACCTATAAAGTAGAACACATCATCTTCGAGAGCCGTCCCGGTTTTCTGGTCACCGCTAACCTCTACATCCCCACCAACCGCAAGGGTCCCCTGCCTGGTGTCATCGGCACCTGTGGGCATACGCGCAATGGCAAAGCAGGCTATCAGGAATTCGCCCAGGGTCTCGTCCGTCAGGGCTATGTCGTATTCATCTACGATCCCATCGGTCAGGGCGAACGCCTGCAATATATAGACGAAAAACTCGATTCGAAAATCGGCGTGGGCGTAATGGAACATATCCACGCGGGAAACCAACAATTTCTCGTTGGGGAGAATATCGCTTCATGGCACGCCTGGGACGGCATACGCGCGCTGGACTATCTTATGACCCGGCCTGAAGTCGATAAAAATCACCTTGGGGTTACGGGCAACTCCGGGGGCGGCACCATGACCACCTGGCTCGCAGGTGTAGAACCCCGCTGGACCATGCTCGCACCCAGCTGCTTTGTCAGTTCCTTCCGCCGCAATCTGGAAAACGAGGAAGCCCAGGATACCGAACAATGTCCACCTATGGCCCTCGCGCTGGGGCTGGACCATGTCGATTTTTTACTGGTTAGCGCACCGGACCATCTCATCGTTTTATCCAAGGAAAAGGACTTCTTCGATATTCGTGGCGCAGAGGAATCCTACGCACAGCTACAGCATATTTATGGGCTGCTGGGTGTGCCAGAAAAGGTCGGGATGTTTGCCGGGCCTACAACCCATGGCTATTCCCAGGAAAATAGAGAGGCCATGTACCGCTGGTTCAATGCCATCACCAACGTATCCAAAACTTCGACCGAACCGGAACTCACTATCGAAGAGGATGCTACCATGAATTGTGCGCGCCAGGGCCAGGTAGCACAATTAAAATCAAAAACCGTATTCGACTTCACCAAAGAAAAAGCGACTGCGCTGGCATCTGCACGAAAAACCATTACAGACCTACCCCAGCTGCAAACGACCATTAAAGCGGTATTGCGACTTCCTGAAACGCTACCCGACACTGCACCTGAATTCCGGGTCATGAAAACCGTTCGCGGCTCTGGCTATCCAAAAAAATACCACTCTCGCTATGCCGTGGAAACAGATCCCGGTATCCAGGCCATCGTCTATCGACTCGCCGATTCAGACCAGCCCTCACGGCCAACCCGGACCGATGCCCCGGCCATCCTCTATGTATCCCAAATCTCCAGCGATTACGAATTGAGTCATGAACCCCTCATCAAAGAAGTCATGGCAGCACAACCGGACGCAGTCGTCTATACCTGCGATGTTCGGGGTATTGGTGAATCACGTCCAGACGTAGCGCGGAACGACAGCTTCCTCAACGCCTATGGCGGGGATTACATGCACGCCATCTTTGGCATCATGCTCGACGAACCCTATACCGGACGCAAGACCCTGGACATCCTCCATACCCTACAATTCCTGAAAGCCTACGGACATCAGGAAGTTCATCTTGTAGGTCGCGGTTGGGGTGCTATCCCGGCCACCTTTGCCAGCGTCCTCTCCCCCATGGTCACGCAAGTCACCCTGAAGGCAGCGCCAACATCCTTTACCGACATTGCACAAACGGAATACTACAACTGGCCACTCCACACCCTGCCCTATCGTATTCTGGAGTACATGGATCTGATGGATTGCTATGCAGCACTGGAAAGAAAAAACCTGAAAATGGTCCAGGCCCTTACTTGAGCTGCTGGAGTACCGCGTCGGCTTTGGCCTCAAAGAGCGCCTGCCATTCCGGTGCGAGCAAACATTCCGTCACCTCGTAACCGCCCTTGGGATATTCCGACGCTGGAGGTCCATAGTGAATGTAGCCGTTGGAATAGGCCGCCATGAACGTGAACTCAAAAGGCGACGCCTTTTTCACATTGAGGCCGATATCAACCAACACTTCCGCGGGCGAGGTCACCAGCACAAAATCCCCGATGCGTATACCCTGCACTTCCGTCTCTATGGTGTCCTCACCAGAGTCATCATTAATTTTCTGGTGCCGACGTAACGTCGCTATCTTGTCCACATTCCGCGCCATCTTTTCCATAGACTGGATATTACGCAGATACTTGTCGATGTGCCCCTTGTTCCAGGCATCAATTCCCGACATCTCATCTTTACCGATAGACTCCGACTGGAGATAGCGATAGCTGTAATAACCAGGGTGCTGCGGGTCAATGCTATGTTTGATGTACTGCGGCAAAAACGTCTTGAAGTTCATGCTCGTACCCCGCAAGCCCTTGAGCAGAGCAGCCTGCTCCGCCTCCAGCACTTCGACCTTGGCATCAAAATCATTTTTCCGGGGTAAAAGCAGCGTTTCGTTCACCACATGCAGTTCCGCATCGCCCGTCTCAATACCCTGCATGGCCTTCAACGTACGCGTACCCAGCATCAAGCCCAGTGGCTCTGAATCCCGCGGGCGATTCACATCCTTATACAGAATAGATGTAATATCCCCACCCGCGCCCTGAAGAAATATAGCCATCACATCACCACCCAGACTCTCTTCGATGACTCTGGATGCAAAACCCGGATAGTCCGCCGTTACACCACCTTCAGGCACCGTAATGTAGGGATGACATGCATAATTGTAGAGCACAGCAAAGGGACTACCATCCATCCGGTCAATACGCAGGATACCAATCTCCGGATCCATAGGCCCCACGCTCTTCACGATATTATCCGGTGGGCAAGGATTGGAATGACGAATGGTCCAGGCCGATCCATCACTCAATTGTAGCGTACGGTTCATGGCGATGCGATCTTCATGCCCCACACCCGCCCCAACTTTTACCGGTACCATGCCTGCCTTGGCTGCCTTCACCGCAGCAAAGGTACGCGCCAATTGCTCTTCCGGCGTACAGAGAAAACTTATTGGCGGGTGGTTGTGCGAAGCATTCACCAACACGTGCTTACCCGGTATACCCAGCTCGCCCTCAATACGCGCACGCAAATCCGGCAGGAAAGCATCGGTCACTTCGCCGATACCCCCGATGGCAGTCACGTCCATACCAATGATCACCACCTGGGTCGCACCCTGCTCCAACACCAACACCTTGGCATACACCGGATCATTGATGCGTACACCCTCGGCCTGAATTGTGATGTCGGCCTTGGCGACACCCGCATGAAGTTGCTGCGCAAAAGTGAAATGGGGCACCATCAGGTACCCCATAAGCATTACAATCAATATAGGTCGGCTCATCCTGCTACCAGCCATTATAAACCGCGCACCTTGAAGCCCTTGCGGTAGTTACGTTGTAACAACGCATTGGCCGCATCGAAATTGGTGAACTTGAGATTTTTCGCGTCCCATTGCAACGTTTCACCCGGGAAACGATTCGCCACATTACCCAACAACACCGCCTCGGTGAGGGGACCAGCGAAGTCAAAGTTGGATCCGGCTACAACGTTACCCAATGCCGCCTCAACAAAATCATGGTAGTGGCTCAACGGCGCCAGCTTCGGTTTGGGATATTTCTCGAATTTATTCAAGGGATACAACGAAGGTTTATCCACGTGGGGTATGAGCAATGTGCCTTCTTCACCAATAAGTAAAGAACCACTGGCGGGTAGTTGGAAGCCCTTGGGTAGATGGGGCGAAACGCTGGTCTCCGGCTTCTTGCCCCCATCGCGCCAGGTCCCGACTATCGTGTCGTCTACCGTCCAGTCCGTCCCCTTGAACAGATACTCATTCTCCACCCAGGCCGGATGGATGTCGTCACTGTTACTTTCCGCAATACTCTTGATGCTCAACGGTGTATTCACATCAATAGCAGAAAACACCGGGTCAAAAATATGGCAACCAAAATCACCTGTAGCACCGCCGCCAAACTCACGGGAATTCCGCCATTTGAACGGGTGATAGGTATCGTGTTTGTAAGGACGCATCTGCCCCACACCAATCCAGAGATCCCAATCCACATTCGCCGGGATGGGATCCTCACCCGCAGGACGAAGCTTAGTCTCATTACTATACGTAGCACCGCACCAAGAGTGCCACGCCTTCACCTTGCCAATAGCCCCCTCCTTCACCCAATGCACCGCCGTACGATAAAACTCATGAGAATGAATCTGGTTACCCATCTGCGTCGCCACACCCTGCTCACGCGCTGCCTCGGTTACTTTACGCGTTTCATAAACTTCATGCGTCAGGGGCTTCTCGCAATACACGTGGAGGCCATTCTTGATGGCACTCATGCTCGCCGGCGCATGCGTATGATCCGGCGTAGAGACATTGACCGAATCGATATGACCCTCCTCGGCATCCAGCATAACCCGCCAGTCACTATAGAGACGCGCCTTGGGAAAACGCTGCGACGCCACCGTGAGGCGTTCCGAATCAATATCACAGAGCGCCACTACATCCACCAGCTTATGGCTGGAAATATTGCCCAGGTCACTCGTGCCCTGACCACCCACACCAATCGCAGCATGCTGCAAACGACCATTGGCCGAAGACGCAAAACTCAGATTCGGCAAAATCAAAGGCCCTGCCACACTCGCTGCGGCAACCTGTTTCATAAAGGAACGACGATCCATACCCTGCTTTTTCATAAAACACTCCCTGTGGGGCATAGCACCCCGATAAATGATTCACCCCAAAGACGCTACACCAAAAGGCATTGTAAATCAAGATTACTGGAGATATGGACGTAGCGCATCCAAGAGTGCCCGGGCGCTGCCCTTGTGCATTTCACGACTCCAATGCCCATCATAGGGCAGTCGCCGTTGCGGCTCTGTCAGCGTCTCCACATAAGGCTCCAGATCGACATAGTGTATCCGGCCCCCATCTTCCAACGATTGCAGCGGTTCACGCAAGGTTGCCCAAGACGGTCGTGTCGCCTGAATAAACAACTGCGCATCCGATTCTTTCTCAGCCAATTGCCCCATGAATTCCTGGATATAGCCCTCCGTCCGCGACCACAACGGTGCCGGGATAGCCTGCTGATACAACGCCGCTTCCGTTTTGGGAGCTTCCACTATTTCCTGCGAAGGTGACGCATCGCCCCCCTTCTCTTCC
>CALAXS010000318.1 GCA_937895305.1 uncultured bacterium | reverse complement strand
AGAATTGATAGAAGGGCAACGCTCTCTCATCCTGGATCCCCACGATCCAAAAGTGATTGAAGAAGCACGGAAGAATGGTATTGCAGAATCAACTATCAAGTCAGCGCAAGATTCTCCAGTCTACAAATACGTTAAAATATGGAAAATGGCGTTGCCGCCCCATATCGAATATCGCACCCTTCCCAATCTGTTCTACGTTCCGCCCATGTCGCCCGTAATTGCCGAACAAAAGAACGGCAAGCTGGACAGCATAAGCGAAAATCTGTTCCATGACATCGATGATTCCCGTGTACCCATGAAGTTCCTGGCCAACCTCTTCGGCGGGGGACAGGAGGGCAAAGTCGCTTATGCATTGCGTAAGCAAAAAGCCGTACGCTGGTATCGCCGGGCAGTTACCGTGGGTGATGTTACGCTTGAACTTGCAGAACGCATGTTGAAAGAAGCGGATTGCAACATAGAAGAAGCGCAGGAAATTTATGAACTTACTTCCTTGTGCACCTTTGATGACCGCTTCGTAATTCCTCCTGCACATCGCGAGGAAGCTATCGAGGCCATCAAGGATCCCATGCAGCATAAACAGGAAACAGGCTTTGGGTTCCTTAGCGGACCTGGAAGAGGGCTGTAATGCAGAACTGTGTCGCACTATATGACGAATTTGCTGCCGTAGTGAAATACCCGGATGCGGGGTTTCAGGACCGCGCACGTCAATGTAAAAACCTGCTGAAGGATGAAGAGTCCAGCATCAGGATTTACATTGATACCTTCGTTGAGCGGATGACAGACCGGACACTGGATGAATTGGAAGAGCAATATATCCGAACCTTTGATATGAATCCGACCTGTAGCATGGATACGGGTTGGCAGCTCTTTGGTGAGGATTACAATCGCGGACTTTACATGGTGAAGGTCCGTGGGGAAATGCGCAAATTTGGCATCGTGGAAACTTCTGAACTACCGGACCATTTAACCAACGTGTTACAGGTGCTCGGTCGTATGGATGAAGATGATGCAATCAGCTTTGCCAGGGCTTGTGTGATTCCCGCTGTGAAAAAAACTTTGGCTGGGTTAAGTGAAGACAATTCGTATCATCCACTTATACAAGGGCTCGTAGCGTTGCTTGAATCACGCTATGGGGTCGTGGTTGACGAGGAGCCAGAAGGCTCAAATGTTTAAATTTGCCGTAACGTATGATTATGTCGTCTAGGAGACCAAGTAATGGGTAATTATCTGGATTATTTACTGTTTGCGGTTCTGCCCTATGTTGCAGTGTTTACATTGCTCATGGTCAGCATTCAACGCTATCGCTCTCAAGCGTTTACCTTTTCCAGTCTGTCTTCACAGTTCCTGGAAAACAAGCGACATTTCTGGGCTATGGTGCCCTTTCACTATGGAATACTTGTGGTATTCGTAGGCCATCTCATTGCCTTCGCTACACCACGATCACTCCTGTTGTGGAATAGCCATCCGCTGCGCGTCGCTATCCTTGAAGTATCCGCGCTGGCTTGCGGTATATTGACCCTCATCGGTCTCATTGCCATGGTGGCACGACGCTCGAACAATTCAAAACTACGCGTGGTAACCACACCGGTAGACATCGTCCTCTACGTTATGTTGATCCTGCAGGTTGTGCTGGGTATTGGCGTGGCGGTCATGTATCCCTGGGGCTCCTCCTGGTTCGCAGCATCCCTTACACCGTACCTGCGTTCTCTGTTTATCATGAGTCCGGACATCTCCTATGTAGTAAATATGCCCATCATGGTCAAACTTCATATCATAAATGCATTTCTCGTGGTTGGGCTGTTTCCCTTCACGAGGCTCGTTCATATTCTTGTGGTACCCAATCCCTACCTGTGGCGTAAGACTCAGGTTGTGCGTTGGTATCGGGGTTGATAACAGGATTCCGTTGAGGAAAGTTGAGCATTGTATTTTATTCCGGGGGGGCTTCACAGCCCGAATAAGATTCTTAGAAAGTTAACGGCATGAAGAAACCAGAGTTAGTCGATTTTGACCAAGAGCGCATACGCGTCTTGCACTTTACGTGGATTGCCTTTTTTATCACCTTTTACCTGTGGTTCAACATGGCGCCGTTGGCTTCAACCATGTTGCGCAACCTCGATTGGCTCACGAAAGAGCACCTCAAGGTACTGGCTATCTGCAACGTTGCGTTGACTATTCCAGGTCGGATTATCATTGGTATTCTCATTGACCGTTATGGTCCGCGTCGTGTATTCGGCTGGTTGATGATCATCATGTCCTTCCCGGTTTTCGCATTTGCGTTGGGCAATACCTTCATCCAATTACTCATTGCACGTCTGTTTCTCAGTGTCATCGGTGCTGGCTTCGTAGTCGGTATCCGCATGGTTGCCGACTGGTTCCCGCCCAAGATGATGGGTCGCGCAGAAGGTTTCTACGCGGGCTGGGGTAACTTCGGTTCCGCATGGGCCGCCATGACCCTTCCCTGGATTGCCTTGAGCGTATTCGGTTCTTACGAAGACGGATGGCGATATGCCCTTATGGTCAATGGCATGGTCTCCCTCATTTATGGTGTCATGTACATGCGCCTGGTAAACGATATGCCCGACGGTGCAGTCTTTCACGGTGCAAAAAAAGTACAGCCCATGGAGGTGAGTTCCTGGTTTGACCTCTTTCAGTATATTGTATGGTCAGCACCGTTAATGGGGGCCTTGGCCCTCCTCGCCTGGCGTCTGAGTACCGTTAAACTGAGTGGTGCTGAAACGGCCTTCTTTACCCCCACCATGTTGTACATTAGCTGGGCTGTGCTGGGTGCAATCTATGTGATGCACGTGTTCAAAACCCTCCAGGTCAATGTACCCTTGCTCAAGGCAGGGATTCCAGAGGAAGATAAGTATTCCTTCGCAAACGTGGCCGTACTCAACACGACCTATTTTGCAAACTTTGGTGCTGAACTTGCCGTAGTCTCTATGTTGCCCATCTTCTTTGAGACGGTCTTTATTATAGATCCTAAATTAGCAGGGATGGTCGCTGCTTCCTTCGCCTTTGTAAACCTCTTTGCGCGGCCCCTGGGCGGTCTGGTATCCGATGCTCTGGGAAGCAGAAAACTTGTCATGCTCATCTATATGCTGGGCATCACTGCAGGCTTCTTTGGCATGGCCTTCATTAATGCAGCGTGGCCCATCTGGGTTGCAGTGGTACTCACCATCACTTGCTCCGTCTTTGTGCAGGGTGCTGAAGGGGCTACCTTCGCTGTAATTCCTTTTATCAAACGCCGCATGACTGGACAGATAGCAGGTATGGCAGGTGCATACGGGAACGTGGGTGCGGTCTGCTACCTTATTGCCTACTCCCTTGTGGATGCCAAGACCTTTTTCCTGATTCTGTCCGCTGGTGCTGGTATCAGCTTCCTTTGCTGCCTTTTATTCATGACAGAGCCCAAGGGATCATTCGCGGAAGAGTTTGAGGTAGATCATATTCCTGAGGACGCTGAAGGGCATCTCCTGAAAGAGAAGACTATCGATTAGAAAGTAAAATCGGTGGCAAGTGCGCTTGCCACCTGAAAATACAATTTTTGAATAACTTTTAAATTTTTGGGGAAGAAAGGGCACTCATCGTGGCTAAACTGACGAAGTGGGAACCAGAAGACTCGACCTTTTGGGAGAGTACTGGTAAAAGTATTGCGAATCGAAATCTGTGGATTTCGATCCCCAATCTCTTGTTAGCATTCTCCGTCTGGATCTATTGGGGCGTGATCGTTGGACTGATGCAGGGCCTGCACGATGGAAATGCTGCGTTATTCGCATTTGTCGGTGCTGATGGTGAACCCCTGACCGGGGCAGCCTATAAGGGACTGCTCTACACCCTGCCAGCGGTTGCAGGTCTTTCCGGTGCTACATTGCGCATTCCCAACTCATTCATGATTGCCATCTGTGGTGGTCGTAATGTAAAAGGGATGACGACGCTTCTGCTAATTCTGCCTGCGCTCGGGACAGGCCTGGCTCTGAATAACCCGGAAACACCTTTCTTCACCTTCATCGTACTCGCAGCACTCTCCGGTGTTGGTGGCGGTGCATTCGCTTCCTCCATGTCCAACATCAGTTTCTTCTTCCCCAAACGGATGCAGGGCCTGTCCCTTGGACTCAATGCGGGACTGGGTAACCTTGGTGTAGCCGTTATGCAATGCCTGCTGCCCTATATCATTACGGTAGGCGTCTTTGGTGGCGAGTCCCATCTACTGAAAGGGAATCCCGTCTGGGTTCACAATGCTGGTCTGGTCTGGGTTCCCATTCTTGCGCTCTTTTGCATTCTTGCCTGGTTGGGCATGAACAACCTGCCCCAGCACAAGTGTGGTCCTGCGCCTATAGCGATAGGTAAATACCTGTG
>CALAXS010000317.1 GCA_937895305.1 uncultured bacterium | reverse complement strand
TTTAGTGTCTGGTATTCAAGATCAGCCCCTTGCGGCACTACAAAAATCTGGGTTACTCGATCAGATAGGCGAAAAAAATATTTTTCCGACTATTGGCAAGGCGCTTAAACGTGCCAGTGAGATACTTGATAATATGGAGAATGAAGGCCTTTCCGACTAACCTTAACGGAACGATAAGATATAAGTCAGTAGCCTCTACCCCCTAAAACACCAGGTGGCCCGGTCGCGCGATACCATGGAAACATTGGGGCTTCCAGGAGAGAATTAAGCACTCTGATTGGATATTCGGACCGAATAAGGCTACTATATGCTGGATGAGTCATCATGAACTTGATATCAACAACTGCTTCCTGAATCGGCGGGATTTCCTGCAACGCTCGGGCATGGGCTTTGGTGCGCTGGGCCTGGCGGGTATGCTGGGTGCAGACTCCGCTGTTGCCGCGACGCGCAATTCCATGATTCCGGCGCAGCCCCACTTCGCTCCCACGGCGAAACGGGTGGTGCATATCTTCCTCAATGGCGGGTGCTCCCATGTGGACACCTTTGACCCGAAGCCCGCGTTGACCCAATATGCAGGTCAGAAGTTGCCCGTGGACAACCTGGCGACGGAGCGGCCCACAGGTTCGGCCCTGGCCTCACCCTTCAAGTTTCGTGAGTATGGCGAATGTCGTATGCCCGTGAGTGACCTGTTCCAGAATGTGGCCCAGAGTGCGGACGACCTCTGCGTGATTCGTTCCATGCATGCCGATGTGCCGAACCATGAACCGTCCCTCTTGCTCATGAACTGTGGCGATGCGCGACTCATCCGTCCGAGCATGGGGTCTTGGGTGACCTATGGTCTGGGCACGGAAAACCAAAACCTGCCGGGCTTCATTGTCATGTGTCCGGGTGGGTATCCCATTCAGGAATCGCAGAACTGGCAGAGCGGTTTTTTGCCGGGTGCATTCCAGGGTACGCACATCGACACACAACATGAAGAAGTCGAAAAGCTCATCGAGAATATTGAGAACAAGTACACGGGTCGAAAATCGCAGCGAAAGCAGTTGGACTTGTTACATGAATTAAATTTACGTCATCAGGCGGCACGCAGTGACGATGCGGAATTGGAATCGCGTATCCAATCTTTTGAATTGGCCTATCGTATGCAAATGGATGCGACGGATGCCTTCGACATCACCAAGGAACCTTTTTATATTCGCAATATGTATGGCAAGGGTACCCACGCGCGACAGATGCTGATTACACGACGGCTCCTGGAACGGGGTGTGCGCTTTGTACAGCTCTGGCATGGTGCGGGTCAGCCGTGGGACAGTCATGATGACCTGGAAGAGCGGCATGGTAAGTTGGCCAAGGAATGCGACCAGCCTATCGGTGCTTTTCTGAAGGACCTGAAACAGCGGGGCATGCTGGAGGATACTCTGGTGATTTGCTCTGGCGAATTCGGGCGTACGCCCACGGTGGAACTTCCCACACCGGGTGTGAATGCGGGCAAGCTCAATGGGCGAGACCACAACCATTATGGCTTTACGTTATGGATGGCAGGCGGTGGTGTTAAGGGCGGACACATCCACGGTGCAACCGACGAGTTTGGATTCCAGGCGGTGGAGAACAAGGTACACATTCATGATCTCCATGCCACCATCATGAAACTTCTGGGTTTCGACCATGAGAAATTCACGTATCGCTATGCCGGGCGCGATTTCCGCCTGACGGATGTGCATGGTAATGTGGTCAACGACGTTATTGCCTAACAGGTAAACATTAGATTTCGTCAAGACATTCTGCCGATACAAAGTCACGTATGCATTCCCACGCGGAGGCCGTAGCACGGCTGGCAATAGGGAACGAGGGGGAACGGAATCCAATTCCCCAGACGAAGCATAAAACCTCGGCTAAGCATGACGACGGGGGGATTCCCAATCAAGTTGGGAATGACAAGTGTTCACTATTTCGATGACAGAATTTCAACAACATCACAAAGTATCACACACATCGTCATTCCAGTGAAAACGGGAATCCAGGTTAACTCAGCAACGATGCCCTGGTAACATACTTGGATCCCCGCGTTCGCGGGGATGACATTTATGTGTTGCTTAAAGCACTTGATGTCAACTTCTAACCTGAACCAAAATCTGTCATCGATTTAGTGAACATCTACAGGAATAACAAGAAAGAAGGTGGCGATGGTGATATTATTCTTTCACTTCGAGCCACTGTACAGCATCGGCAACGAGGTACCCTGTTCCGCCCGGTTTGCCTTCAATTTCTACAGCACCTTTTTTACCGCGATTGAAATTGTAGGTGCCCAGGCTGACGAATGGGGATTCCCCCTTGGGTGCTTTCCGCTGATCCAGGATTACTTCTGCAACCCCATCGGCATGGCGAATGGTATATTTCGCTTCGTGGCAACGGTTGGGGTGGGCGGTGTAATTCACAAGCACCTCGTAGGTACCGGACTTGGGGGTGCGGGGGGTATAGATGGCTTTCGTATCGCCACTACCCGCTTCGACTTCGTGGGCGTAGTAGAGGCCCACAAAGGGGCTAACAGAAGTGGAGTTGCGCCATTTACCAATGAACTCGGCGTCTTCTTCGTCGAGGACGATGCCTGGCAGGTTTTTCTTGTGTGCAAAGGGTGCGGTGATGTCGTCATATTTGAGGATAGCACCTTGTTCTCGGAGCTTAGCCTGGAGAGCCTTGATGTCGATGTCCTGGACTGCGGAATTATTGTCGATGGCCTGGGATGCAGCGAGACCTGCAGCGTGGCCCATAATCATGTATTGAGGTTCCATGCGAATGGACGAGTAGGCCACGTGAGACGCAGACACACAACTGACCACGAGGAGGTTCTCGGCCTCTTTTTTCATGGGCGTGAGAGCGCGGTAGCTGATTTCGTAGGGCTTCACAGAAACCTGCATATCACCTTCGTTGATGACCAGAGGCACCTTGTCGCCCCAGGGTCCCGGCTCGGTGGCAATGATGCGTTGCACGTTGTGAGAGTCGGAGTTGTAGGAGCCCATGCCGATGGAATCGTCTTTGCTGCGGTCGGTCTGGAGGTCGGCCTGGTGCATCACATAAGCACCGACCATGCGTCGTGCCTCACGCACATAGAGCTGATGGGGCCAGTTGTCGGTATCGACGAACTCGTCTTTCGCAAGACCCCATTCATTCATCTCGTCACGAAGCTTTTCCGGTACTCGCGGGTCGTTAGCAAGAAAAAAGAGGAAGCCCTGATTGTAGCGTTTGTGCTTTTCCCAGATGGCGGCACGCTCTTCGTAACTTGCTTCGGGGTAGTCCCAGCTCTCGCCGATATAGTCGGTGGAAATAGCGCCGTTGTTGTTGGTGTCGGTCTTGCCGTTGGGTATAACCATCACGGGATTCATGAGCTTGCCCATGGGCAGGTCGGGCACCGCATCCAGGTAACGTGCCAGCAAATCCCAGTCAGCGGGGTCGTAGCCTTCGGGCTTGGGCCAGGGCACGAGGTTGTCTTTCACGTTGGTCATGCAAAGACGGAAGTTGTAGGCCTGTACCTTGCGGTCGCCTGCACCGACGGGTGCCGGGTCTTCGCCTTGAATGAGGGCAGAGATTTCGCCATCACCATCCACTGGCCCCACTTCGGTGAGGAACTGGTGCTTGGGGCTGAAGTGCATGCGTCCGGCGAGGGATTCGCCGTAGATATCGCTGCCCTCTCGCCCCCAGGTATAGGCCACATTCGCGCGTGCCATAAGGTCACCTTCGTAGGAGGCGTCGATGAATATGTCACCAAAAATATTCCAGCCTTTGTCAAATCCGATGCCTTTAATATGGTTGCCTTCCATCCAGATTTTGGAAAGGAAGTAGCCGCTGCCTCGAATGACTTCAACGCCCGCTTCCTTGAGCCAGTCTTCATATATTTTCGTAGCTACATGGGGTTCCGGATACCAGGCAATGGTCTCGCCACCCTCTTCAACACCGTAGTGTTTGCCCAGCTTCTGGTAAAACTTGCGAGACATACCCCCGATAACTTTTTTATTGGCGTGGTCGGTTCGCCCCAGGCCACCCGTCACCATCCCGCCGAGTTGCAGCTTGGGTTCGTAGAGGATGACTCTCTTGCCGTCTTCCGCTGCGGCGATGGCAGCGATGACCCCGGCACCCGTAGCGCCATAGACCACCACATCGGCACTTGTTTCTAATGCGGCTTGTGCTTGGGGGACACACAGCGTAAGGGTCAGTGTCAGGATAATCGTAAACAGCCTAATCATGTATTGTTCGTCCTTTGGTATTGTGCGAAAAAATAGTAAATCACCATCAAATAACGAGGGTGTCCGCTACAGATTCCTGCCAGTTATGAATACGTTTAGTCAAGCGGGTAATAACATCCT
>CALAXS010000316.1 GCA_937895305.1 uncultured bacterium | reverse complement strand
TTCGAGGCAAACGACACCATCCTCTTCACCCCGGGTGAAGTAGCGAAGGGCCCGGCTCATGTGCGTGATGGCATTGACCTGAAGCGTATGATGATTACCGTGGTTATAGCCTTGTTACCCTGCATACTCTGCGCAGTATACAACACGGGCTGGCAGGCCAACGCAATGATCCAGCATCTGGGTCCTGATTATTCGCCCACGGGCTGGCGTGCCCATCTGCTCGATCTGGCGGGGGTCGGCTTTAGTCCGGCCAGTATCCTGGCGTGCATCATCCACGGCATGCTCTATTACCTGCCCATATTGCTGGTCACTTTTATCGTGGGCGGTAATTGCGAAGTGCTCTTCTCGATCGTTCGCAAGCACGAAATAAACGAAGGTTTCCTCGTAACCGGTATGCTCTTTCCCCTCATCGTACCTCCGGCTATTCCGCTATGGCAGGTAGCCCTGGGTATTTCCTTCGGGGTGATTATCGGCAAAGAAGTCTTTGGCGGCACGGGAATGAATATCCTTAACCCGGCTCTCACCGCACGGGCCTTCCTGTTCTTCGCCTACCCCGCGCAGATTTCCGGGGACAAGGTCTGGGTGGCTGGTGATGCAGCGGTTGACGGCTTCAGTGGCGCAACGGCACTGGGCGAGATTGCCAGTTATCACGGTGAAGTTGGTGCAGACAGTTGGCGCAGCGCAGTGGATGCCATGGACATTTCCTGGCTTGATGCTTTCATGGGCAACATCCCCGGTTCCATGGGCGAGACTTCCGCACTGGCCTGTATGATTGGTGCCATGATATTAATTGTTACCCGTATCGGGTCCTGGCGCACCATGCTTGGCGCGATTGTGGGTAGTTTCCTTATGGTCATGATTATGAACTGGGCAGACTCCGGTACCAACGCGCTCATGCATGTGCCCTGGAGCTGGCACATGGTCCTCGGCGGTTGGGCCTTTGGCCTGGTCTTTATGGCCACCGACCCCGTGTCCGGTCCCTATACCGAGCGTGGCCGTCTTATATACGGCTTCTTCATCGGTGTCTTCGCCATGATGATTCGTGTGATCAATCCCGCCTACCCCGAAGGGGTCATGCTGGCCATTCTGTTTATGAACGTGTTCTCTCCGTTGATTGACCATGTCTTTATCAGCGCCAACATCAACAGGAGGCTAGAGCGCAATGCAATTTAGTACCAGGTACATCCTTGGATTTGCGCTGGTCCTTTGCCTGATCAGTTCTACCTTGCTGTCCATCACCGCGGTGAGCCTGAGAGGGAAGCAAGAGACGAACCGTCAACTGGACAAAAAGAAAAGTGTACTCATGGCCTGCAATATCAGCAAGCCGGAAAAAAGTGAGTTAAGCGATGCGGAGTGGATTGCCGAAGAATTTGCAACCTTTGAAGCCCAGATTGTAAACCTGAGTACAGGCGAAGTGGTGGCTACAGGTGAGGAAGCAGACAGCTTTGACCCGGACCTCATCGAACGTATTCCTGTGGAGACCAATCCCGCCCAGATAGTTGATGTACCCAAAGAGGTACGGGTATTCCACCGTAAAGATGAAAACGGCAAACTCGATACGATTGTATTTCCCATTTACGGCAAGGGCCTGTGGAGTACCATGAAAGGATTCCTGGCGGTGAAGGCCGACCTGAATACCATTTACGGTATAACCTACTATAGCCATGGCGAGACCCCCGGTCTGGGTGGCGAAGTGGACAATCCCAAATGGAAAGCCCACTGGCCAAACCGCAAAATTTTTGATGCAGATGGCAAGGTTGCCATTAAAGTGATAAAAGGTTCCGCTGGACCCCAGGCCCAAGACCCGCATAGCGTGGACGGCTTGAGCGGGGCCACCATCACCAGTCGCGGTGTCGGTGCCATGATGCAATACTGGTTTAGTGACAAAGGCTATGGCCCATACCTGAAGAAACTTCAGGAAGGAAAGGCATAGACTCATGAAATTTGGAAAAGAAGAACGGGACGTCTTACTCGATCCCCTGTTTAACAACAACCCCATTGCGCTACAGGTACTTGGTATCTGCTCGGCCCTGGCGGTGACCACCAAGATGGAAACATCCGTGGTCATGAGTCTGGCCGTGATTTTTGTAACGGGTTGCTCCTCCCTCGTGGTGAGCTTGCTCCGCAACGCCATCCCGCCCAGCATCCGGATTATTG
>CALAXS010000315.1 GCA_937895305.1 uncultured bacterium | reverse complement strand
GCATCATGGTTTCAAAAACGGTCAATCACATAATAAAAATAAAAAAAGGCCACAAACCGAAGCTTGTGACCTTTCAAATAGAGAAATGTTCGGCCTAGAGACCGGAAGCGTCAAACTCAACAATTTTCCAGGTGCCACCTTCATTTTTGAAGATGTATTCGAAGGTCAAGGAGCCGAAAAGGCCTTCAAGTTCAACGGGATACACGGTGAGTGTGTCGCCGTCGACTTCGAATTCTGCGTCGTCCAGAATAACTTCCATTTCTTCGAGGTAGCCCATGTCAGCAGCTTCGCTCAAGAATTCTTTGAGGCCTGCTTTGTCGCCGTATTCGTAGTGCTCAAAGTCGTCAGAGAAGAGCGCAAGCATGCCATCGATGTCGCCTTCAGCGCCCTTGGCAGCGAATGCCTGGACAGCAGCTCTGGCCTGGTCTTCAGGGGAACCACCAGCAGCAGCAGGAGCAGCCTCGCCACCAACACTGTTCAAGAGCAGCAACAATGCAGCCTGCTGATCAGCACTCAACTTGGAAACGGCAGCTTGCAGGTCTTCCTGAACACCAGCCTGAGCGGCGGGTACAGCAGTAAGTACAAGGGCCAACGACAGCGCAAGGGCAGCCAACATACGATTGAATTTCATGATAAATCCTTCCATCTTTCAATGTTCGTCCCACCCGGTACTCCCCAGGGAAGACTATTTTTACAAAGTTAACAGAGCACCATAGCCCCGCAAAGTCTTACATTCTGCCTCTTACTGCGCGATTTTTCAAGTATTCAAGCAATTTTCTTTGCCTGACTCAAACTGCGCACCCTAACCAAGGCATTTACTATTACTTTGACAGCCAATAGTTCCAAATGGTTTCATTGCACCAAAGAATTATTTTAGGCCTCCATCTTCTTTTGCTCTTTAGCCCAGGCATCGCGCAGGGTTACCGTGCGGTTGAAGGTGGGGGTGCCTGCTGAATGGTCTTTGTTGTCAGCACAGAAGTACCCCAGACGTTCAAACTGGACCCGTTCGCCCGGGGCCAGTTCAGCCAAAGCCGGCTCCAGCTTGCAGCCTTCCAGAATTTGCAGGGAGTCCGGGTTAATGGTATCGGTCCATTCCTGGCCATCTTTCACTTTGTTTGGATTTTCTACACTGAAGAGGTGGTCATAGAGCCGCACGGTGGCATCAACAGCATGGTCGGCAGAAGCCCAGTGCAGCGTGGCTTTGACCTTGCGACCGTCAGGGGAGTTACCACCCTTGCTGGCGGGGTCATAGGTACAGCGCAGTTCGGTGATTTCACCATTCGCGTCCTTGATGACCTCGGTGCAGTTGACGAAATAGGCATAGCGTAGCCGCACTTCACGACCCACAGAGAGGCGGAAAAACTTCTTCGGGGCATCTTCCATGAAATCGTCGCGCTCAATATAGATAACCTTCGAGAAGGCCACTTCGCGTGTACCTGCATCAGGGTCTTCCGGGTTGTTCACCGCTTCCATCCTATCCACCTGACCCTCTGGGAAATTCTCGATGATGACCTTGAGTGGATTGAGGACCGCCATGTAACGCGGTGCTGTCTTGTTCAGGTGCTGACGCACAAAATGCTGAAGCCAGGCCATGTCTACGGTGCTGTCCGCCTTGGCAACCCCCACCGCTTCACAGAATTCACGAATCGCGTCAGGTGGATAGCCCCTACGACGCAGGCCCGAGATGGTAGGCATACGAGGGTCGTCCCAGCCATTGACCAGATTACCCTCCACGAGCTGTAACAACTTGCGTTTGCTGAGGACCGTGTAATTCAGGTTGAGGCGCGCGAATTCCATCTGCTGTGGTGCAAAGATGCCCAGCTTCTCGACAAACCAGTCATAGAGCGGACGGTGGTCTTCGAATTCCAGCGTGCAGAGTGAGTGGGTGATCCCCTCAATCGAGTCCGACTGTCCATGGGCAAAATCGTACATGGGGTAGATGCACCAGGCATCGCCTGTGCGATGATGATGGGCATGGAGGATGCGGTAAATCATGGGGTCTCGCATATTCATGTTCGGGCTGGCCATGTCTATCTTTGCTCGCAGAGTGCGTGTGCCGTCGGGGAATTCGCCTGCGCGCATGCGCTGGAACAGGTCCAGGTTTTCCGCCACGCTCCGATCCCGATAAGGGCTGTTGGTGCCTGGCTCCGTCAAAGTGCCCCGGCCCTTACGGACATCGTCACCCTGAAGGTCACAGACATAGACGTTGCCGTCTTCGATAAGCTTCACAGCCCAGGCAAAGAGTTGGTCAAAATAACTGGACGTGAAAAACTCGTTCTCACCCCAGTCAAAACCTAACCACTTTACATCCTCGCGGATCGACTCAACGTACTCATCCTCTTCCTTGCAGGGGTTCGTATCGTCGAAGCGAAGGTTGCAGTGCCCCTGATTTTCAGCCGCAATTCCGAAATTCAGACAGATAGACTTGGCATGACCAATATGGAGATAGCCGTTGGGTTCCGGTGGAAAACGTGTGAACACACGGCCGTCATGCTTGCCACTTTCATTGTCCAGTTTAACCTGGGTGCGTATAAAATCCAGACCGGGCCGGGATGTTTCTGATGCGTCTGACATAGGGTGCATTATCCTGATGGTGTAGTGTGGCGCAATGACTTAGGACGGTAAAGGTACTAAAAATTCGGTGGGCACGTGCCCCGCTAACGGGGTGTATTATCGCTAAATAGAGTGGGGGCAAGCAAATAGAGGGGCTTTTAAAGAGAATACCTTCATAGGAAAAG
>CALAXS010000314.1 GCA_937895305.1 uncultured bacterium | reverse complement strand
AGCCCCATCAGCACTCCCAGAAAAAGGTTTTATTTTGCGAATCTATATCGTATGCTAATAGGTCTATACGAAATATGGACCAAGCAGAACATCCCTATAAAGGAACTCAAGATGAAAGTATGTTTCAGTAGCTGCCTCATAGCCTTGCTGCTCATCAGTACAGGCCTGGCACAAGCAGCACCCCTACCCGGCACTGGCGCCGACGACGGAAAAACCGTGGTGTACCGCGATACCTGGGGTGTGCCCCATATCTATGCGGACACCGTGGAAGGCGGACTCTATGCCATGGGCTATGCCCAGGCTGAGGACCGTCCTGTCGAATTACTTAAAAACATGAAGCTGGCTCTGGGCGAAATGTCCGAGATCGCAGGACCGGGCGGTATGCAGAGCGACCTCGTGGTGCGTCTCTTCGACCACTACGGTGTCTGTAAGCGCGGCATTGATTCCGTAAACCCCGCTGTGCGCAAGCAAGTGAAGGCTTTCGTAACAGGCATGAACGATTTCTACAAGGCCCACCCCGAAGACGTCCCGGAATGGTGGGGCGACCGCGAAATTGACGAATACATGTGCATGGCCTTCGGGCGTCTCTTCCTCTATAACTGGTCCATCGACGATGGTTTTTCGGACCTCATGCGCATCGGCATCAACCCCGGCGCAGGCACCTTCACCCACTACTCCAACCAGTGGGCCGTAGGCAAAGATCGCTCCGCCAATGGCACACCCATTCTCTACATTGACCCCCACCTCTCCTGGTTCGGTCCTTCCCGCTTCTGGGAATTCCGCATCCACGCAGGTGAACTGAACGGTAGTGGTTTCACCCTCGCCGGACAGCCCTACATCGGTTTGGGTCACAACGCTGACCTCGCCTGGGCCATGACCACAGGCGGTCCCGACACGGCAGACATCTACGCCCTGACCATGAATCCCGACAATCCAGCACAATATAAATACGACGACGAATGGCGTGATTTCACCAGCCGCGAAGAAACCCTCAAGATTAAGGACGTGGGCGAAAAGACTGTCACCCTGCACTACTCCCACCACGGCCCCATCGTGGCCATGAAAGATGGCATCGCATACGCACACAAGACCGCTTACGCCGATGTGGCCAACGGGAACGACGCCTGGCTCTACCTGAACTTCGGTAAAGACTATCGCGACGCCGTGAAAGCCCTCGACACCCTGACCATGTTCCCCCAGAACGTCATGTGTGCTGATACCTCCGGTAACATCTACTATCAGCGCTCCGGCCGTGTACCGGTACGTCCCGATGGCTATGACTGGTCCAAGCCTGTAGACGGATCCACTTCTGCTACTGAATGGCTGGGTTTCCACCCCGCCAGTGACCACCTCCAGGTGGTGAATCCAGAACAGGGCTACATGCAGAACTGCAACATTCCCCCCGATGCCATGTTGCCTGATGGCCCTTTCCCTCCTGGAAAGTACAAGGACTACCTGGTGGCAGACATGAGTCATGGACCACGCAGCGGCTGGCTCAACCATCGCGGCGCACGGGCTATCGACTTGTTAAGCAATGATGATTCCGTGACCGTAGAAGAAGCACTGGACTATGCGCTGGACATCAAGCCCTACGGTATTGACCGCTGGATCGAATTATTCCAGGCCAGCACCGAGGCCAATCCGGTAGAAAACAAGGACGCCCTGAAGGAGGTCTTTGAATGGAACCGGGAACTGGACAAGGATTCCGCAGCAGCACTGAAGTATTACGCATGGCGCAAGCAGATC
>CALAXS010000313.1 GCA_937895305.1 uncultured bacterium | reverse complement strand
AAAGAGCTACAAGCGAAAATTACTCAAATAAGAGTTGCTATGGGATGACTGTGAAGCCTTTCAACGAAAGATTCTAAAACAAAACGTACACCTGGAAAATGGCGTACTCACGTACCACGGCTTCAAGAGCTCCGGTAAATTTACCTTCTACACCCGGAGCGATCAATTGCCCGAATTGAATGGCCAGGCTATCAACCTGAAACCCGGATACACCTTTAAAAGCCCCTTCATGCAAGAAGACTGGGCATCGGGTCTTGTCCATATTAAAAAGGGCAAGCGCGAATTAACCATCGATGTGCAGGAAGCTACACCCTAATCCACCGTAATAACGACACGGGCATAGCGCGTTAACGGGGGTGCGCCATCATCCGTGACCGTACAAACAAAATGGAGTGTATCCCCCGGCCGCGCGTCCTCCGGTACGACCACACTGCATTCAGTGCTCGCCGGTTTTTCCAATACCAGAACTTTGCCATACGTGCCCGCTGCTGCATAGTGCCACCATTGAAAGTCCAGGGCATCACCATCGGGATCCCGGGTAGCTTTTGCACCCAGGCTTAGGTGCTGCCCCGGTCTGGCCGTTAAATCTGCATCATGATCGAGCACGACTCGGGGCGGATGGTTGGTCTGCTCGAATTTCTTTACGCACCAATCAGCACGGGCCGCCCAATCATTTTGAATCTCAATGACCCAACGCAAAATACTATGGGGTTCCACCCCCTCCTGGTCCACACTGCGCCAGAGCATTCCTTCATAAGGTTTAAATCGACCACCCCAACCGCCCCATGCAGGGTTTTCATGGCTACGCAACCCCGTGTTAATCAGGTGAAGAAAAGTGGGGGAGTCCCCCTCCGATCGATACTTCCCTTTTTTGAGGGGATACAATGCGGTCAACGGACCATGCTTCTCCAGAATGTTGGACATGAGCCAATCCGATTCAAAATAACGCAACATTTCATCTGTCTGAAAATTATACCAACGGTAAGAAAGGCCACCGTAAGAATTGTAATCACTCCATAACGTTGTGATGCCAGGCCATTCTTTTTGGATGTAATCGGTGTAGGTCTGGTCCTGCTGCGCAATCAAAAAAATCCGCGCTTTCTTCGATACCTCGGCCATGCGCTCCGGGTGCTGTTCCTGAATCGTCTTCAACGCACGGGCAATCGTGTTCGGTCCACCCCAGGCCTGAAGCCATACTGGAGTGCTATCGGATTGTAGCAGTATCCTGACAATATGCTCCGAGCCGGATGTCACTTCGCGCATATCCCCTTCCAGCAAAATATTGCCCATATAAACATTCGATTTCAGATAGTCCGGCGAAGGATAGGCCGGGTCATGCTGTTTGAGTTGCGGATATACCTGCGCATAGGCATTGAGTTGCCCATCCAGCCAATCCGTACCCAGCCACTTATACCCTGCCGTTGCCCCATCCCCCTTCCAATGGTGCTTGGAACTCGTGATGACGATGCCCTGCACATCAAAATCATTCGCATAAAGCAGAAAGCGAACCATGGAGCATTGATCATCCCCCTCCCCATCAGTAGTCACAATAACGCGGGGCCTGCCCTCTGCAGCAACCCCATTCACCTGGACCATAACAAAGGCACACACCCCCATAACGAGGACAATGCCCCGGCCAATTCGCCCGGGGTTGAGTCGGCAGTGCTGCAATATCTTCATAATCATACCCTGTTTATTTGCTGGAACGAATACACCGCCCCATTCTAGCACAATCGATTGCGCAAAAGAGAAAATTGAAAGAACTCAGAGGAGACTATACCCATAGGCAACAATATCGTGTACCACATTCCCATACACATCGGTCAGACCATAAAAAAACCCGACTCCATAAAGCGGAGCCGGGGTTCAAGCCTGGTGATTAAAACGGTTTACAAAATGGATTTACAAAATTCTCATGCAAGGAGTCAAAGAGATCAAAATAAGCATCCTCTGACAAAAAGCCTCCAACCAAAGCCAGCACCAAATGGACGATGGCCTCTGCAATATCACATACTATAAACATAACAGTTCTCCCATAGTTAACGAACCCCTAATCCTCA
>CALAXS010000312.1 GCA_937895305.1 uncultured bacterium | reverse complement strand
ACCGGAGAATAAATAGTTCACGCCAAAACAGACCTGCATGTTAAGGCGTTTGCCCAACACCTGCGCAATGTCCAGTTTTTGGGATCGCTTGAGGTTTTTATCGACTTCCTGCAGACAAATAATATCCCCCTTATTCGACTCAATAATCCGCGCAATACGCTCAAGATCAAGCTGTTTATCCTGACCCTCGCCATGGTGAATATTATAGGAAAGAATCCGCACGGTAGTTTCTGCCTCCAAATGTATACACCAGAATATCAGTACAAGCATCAGGCCCGCGAGAAAAAAACGCTTCATTTATTTTTCCGTTTCGTTCGTTTGGACTCGGCCCCGCACAACGCGAGATGCCAGTATATCATTAAGCATGCTGTCCAGCATGTTTCCTGACAGGGTGTCCATTGCAGACCAATAGGGCAGGAGCGCAGGCACCAGATATCCATCTCCATCTGCTTGCGGGGTCGCACAATAATGCAGATCTTCCCAGCCATCACGCAGGTGAAACAAACGCAGGGTCGGGTAAAGCTGACCATCTATCCACACCCAGAGACCTTCTTGTGTACCCTTGTCCCAATTCCCCTGGAGGCCAATGGCACCGTGAAGATCCAGTTGTGCAACAATCCAGGGACTGAGACGCAGGGATGCCGGGTGTGTTCCAAGCCCTGATGCAGGAAATGAGTCCGGAATGATATCCAACCAGGGAATAACAGGCAACTTTTGTGTTGGGGGCACAGAACTATCGTTGATGATTATTTCCTGTATGCCCAACGGGTGATGGGTCGTATCTGCTTTAAGGGTGAGCGTAAAATATCGACCCAGGTGCGTGTAGGCCAATTCGCCTTCGCTGCGCCCACTACCGTTTCTTTGATACTCATGCTCCCAATCCACTGTTGCCGTGCTGTATATGATGTCATCCACCGAGCTTCGCAAATCCATCTTCTGCGCCATCGCACCCGGTGCCCAGTAGAGTGTGATTGCAGAAAGATCGATCGCTTCAGGGAAAGTCAGTTTGACCTGAGTCTCACCCTCCTCACACCGGGTATACCAGGCCGTAGCGCGTGAACCGTCTATACCATCCCTCGGCTGGGTTATGGACTGCATCCAGGTCAAACCCGGTTCATCGGGTGTCGTCGCCTGAATGCTCCCGTTCATTGCCTGCCCATGGACAACCACCAGGCCCGTCTTGGCATGGTGAATAAGCACAGGGTCCCAGGCTGCAAGCGGAGCGGCCCAGGCCTCTACATGGGATTGCCAGGCAGGATAAAGCCCCCCACGAAGCAAACGTTGAACCGCCTCGTCCTGCGCACCCCATTTCGCCAGAACAATCATAGCTTCGGTCCATTGGCTTCGATCCTGTGGCATGGTGGTCACAGCTGTGACCTTGTTCAGATGAGGTAGCATTTCTTCCAGCGTATGGCTATTCTGTTGCATATCCCCATCCAGGGCCAGGTAGGTGGGCGAATCGCCACTCAGAGTGCTCAATGCGTCTGCCAAGGCTGTAGCCCCCATTGGGATATGCCATAAAGGCTGTAGCCCCATTTGCTGGCATAATTCGAGGACTGGACCAAGCTCACCGGGAGTGGATACTGACGCGTGGACTAGGTACGGACTGGGAGGATGCGTGGGTAGTGTAAAATCGAAAACTTCCAGACGTAGTGGAATACTTGCAATGACCTTTTCCCCGGCACGTATCTCGAATTCAGCAGTATAAATCCCTGCTTCCATATTTTGGGGAATTGAAAATTGCAGGACAAAGCGGGTGGTGCTCTCCGGCACTACCGCGGTGCCACTGGCTGGCAGGAGTACATCATCCGGTAACGAAGCAGCAATGGCCATGTCAGGATCAGGAAAGCGATAAACCAGGGGCGTGGAAACACGGTCCTTGCGTTGTTTCATCGTAAAGGAGAGATCTTTATAGCCCTTCTTACGGCTTTGAAATACACACTGGATGAGTTCGGTCTCACCCCGGGCACCATACACACGCAGGGTTTGCTCTGCTTTTGAGGAGGGCAGGTCTGCAAGGTCAGTCGTGGACAGGGCAGGCTCGGCCCAGACAGGGCTACTGGCAGCCAGAACGCAGATAAGGAAACTGGATAACATAATGTCATTATGCGATGCGTGACAGCCTATGAGCAATAAAAAACGGGCCGCGAACGCCTGGTCCACGGCCCGTATTCAGATTTAACTATTTCAAATACCCTAATTTAGAACAGGGTAACCAACGTAGCAAATGTAGCTGTTGCCGGGAAGTCAGAGGGGTAACGAAGGAATTCAACGTGACCATCCATGTAGAGCCAGTTGGCACCACCAGGAATATGGTTGAATTCTTCTGGGTTTGCGCTCAACAAATCACCAACGATGGGGATGCTGCTCTGTGCTTCTGCACTACCAGCTGGATTGTTGATATCCGTAATGAAGAAACGCTCAATACCTTCTTTGGTACGAAGGAGATCATTGTCATGGTTCGGAATATTAATGTCGCCTTCATAAGCACTGGAACCACCCAATGCATTGTGTGTTGCAATGGTTGTTGCCAAAACACCCAGGAAGTCGGTATCAATATTTGCCTGGTATGGTGCAGTATTTGCATCAGCACCAGCAGCAAGGTAATCCTGACCAGGGCGGCCATTCAGTGCCCAAGCGAGATACATGTAGGATTCAGCAGTAATAGCGCAAGGATCTGGACTGCCTGTTGCAGGATTCAACCATTCACCATTGTCGCCGAGCAAATCAGCACCACTGGAATCGGATGGGCAGAGTGCAATATTCAGATCGGACAAGTACTCGGGATATACAGCAGTACCATCAAAGATGAATTCTGTGTCCCCTGCACCAATCTGGTAAGGGTTGTTATATCCGCAGGTCAGGTAAGTACCATAATCTGCACCATTATTCTGTAACTGGTGGGAACTCAAACGAGCCATTGGGGGGAAGAGTCCACCTTTGGATTCGTTACCATACATCTTCATGACCAACCCGATTTGTTTCAGGTTGTTCTGACAACTGGCGCGACGTGCAGACTCACGTGCGCGGCTCAATGCAGGCAGCAAGATAGCTGCAAGAATACCGATGATAGCAATCACTACCAACAGTTCGATAAGTGTAAAACCTTTGCGTTTCATTTAGAAATGCCTCCTAATTAGTACAAAAAAATTAATCGTAAAAATACCAAAAAACAATAAAGACTATCTCAGGTTTTTGTGGAAACCCTCAATGCTTGACCAAACCTCCTATGCCTACCGTTCCCCTTGGAGAACGGGTCGTGCAAGATAGAACTGAACTATCTTACGCCCATACTAAACAGTAAGTAGAAATGCATATAAATGCAAAAAGGATAGGGGATACACTACTGCCCGT